>CALLZE010000083.1 GCA_937858655.1 uncultured Coriobacteriales bacterium | reverse complement strand
AACATATGCTCACGAAACCCTTTGACCTCGTCAAACACCTCACGTGTAAACGCGGCACCCACCGCAAAAAAGCAGTGGTCAATGAGTTGCGCGAGCGTGCACTCGCCTTCAGGAAAAGGCTCACCCTCGTACACGAGTTTGCGCGCTCCATCCTCGAGATAATATCCATTCGAGGTGATAAGCTCTGCATTTGGGCGCGTTGTCATCACACGTGCGATATTTTCGAGGTGATTTTGCAAAAGGATATCATCAGCAGAAACCATCACAATCCACGGAGTGCGCGACGCTTTAATTGCGGCATTATAAGCCGCAGCCGTTCCGGCGTTCTCTTGATGAATCACGCGCAGCGTACTGTGCGCATGCTGATACTCTTCGAGCAACGCAGTTGTGCCATCAGTTGAGCCATCATCAGTGACAATCACTTCAAGAGGCGCGAGCGTTTGAGAAAACACTAAATCAAGCGTTTCTCTCAGGGTTTCTTGCGCGTTATAGGCAGGTATGACAACACTAAATTCTGCGCTCATCGAGAGAGCACCTCTTCGTACCATGCAATAAACTGCGCAGCCACAGCCTCAGGCGAGAAATGCTCGACTGCGAACGAATGAAGCTGAGATGGATTAAAAGAGGCATACGAAAGTATCATTTGATGCCAGGATTGCGCAAAAGCCTCAACCGAATTATCAGCACTTGTTATACCTCGAGCATTATCTATAAACTCTTGCGGTCCTCCACAAGGCGTTGTGAGAACGGGACGTCCTGCCATCAAAGATTCGGCTGCAAAGGATGTAAATGTTTCATAGTCACTCGAGAGAACTGACGCAACTGAATTGTTCATATGTTGTGCAATTTCTTCTCGCGGAAGATAACCACAAAAAGTGACGCAATCATTGAGCTCGCGCTCGGCAACCATCTCTTGCGTTTTAGCGCGAAACTCTGAGTTTCCAATGAGGTCGAGTTTTACATCTCCCCTGTCGGCTTTAACACGATTAAACGCATCGAGCATAAGGGCAATATTTTTTGCAGGAGAAAAAGAAGAAACATGCACGAACCGCAGAACCGAATCTTGCGGCATATCAACCGCTTCACTCAGTGGAACCGCATTGGGAATAACTTTCACATTCTCCAAAGATTTTACAAGGCCGAGATTTGCAAAACTTTTCGCCAAAAATTGACTTGGCGCGCTATAGCCTAAGGCACGTTTTGCCAAAGGTCGCAGAACGCCTCGCAACATAAATGGCATGCGCAAAAGTTTTCGTGTGGACTGAGCGAGATACTCTTCAGAATGCTCGGTCACCACGCAAGGAATGTTTTTCCTTGAAAGCCATGGGATCAACCGACCCGCGGGCCAGAGCCCCTCAATATTTACAATATCAGGCGTCCCATGCTCCGCGACGTATGCCTCAAACAATTGCTTTTGTACGCGGGGGTATCCGCTTAACCAGAACTTACGTTTATAGTTGGGGGTAGTTGCATGCGTGCAATGCTGAAACACGTGAACACCTTGTACTTCGCGCAACGAATCACGCGAGTCACCCTCGCAAAACTCGACAGAAATCACACCCACCTTGCAACCTGCAGCCGCAAGCGCAATAGCTTGTGCCTGCACAAAAGCACCCGCAAAGGGGTGCTCGGTGCTAGGATACCAGCTGGTGATGAGAAGAATATG
>CALLZE010000082.1 GCA_937858655.1 uncultured Coriobacteriales bacterium | reverse complement strand
CGTTGAAGTAGGATTGCCCGGTAGGCCAAAAAACGGAACTGGTTTTTTGCCATGTGCTGTAATCAATCCCAGCGTTTGGGGCTTGCCGGGGCGCATGTTTACAGAACTAAAATGCATCTCTCCGAGCTTTTCTAAAACGGGCTTAACATAATCGAAATCCCCCACAGAAACGCCGCCGCTCGTGATAATATAATCAGCCTCGTCAGCCGCCTTCAAAATGGCCGCCTCTGTTGCCTCATAGGTATCTGCGATGAGGGGAAACCTCAGTGGAATTCCACCAGCCTCAATCACCTGAGCCGCAAGCGAATAGCTGTTTGAGTTTCTGATTTTTCCCTGTGTTGGCTTTTCATCAATTTCGACAAGCTCAGACCCAGTTGCTAGAATAGCGACACGGGGGCGCCTGCGAACACTTACAACGTTATTGCCTGTTGCAGCAAGCAGGCCAACAGCAGCGGCCGTAATCTTCTCGCCCTCCCAAAGCACCGTTTCGCCCGCTTTAACCTCTTCGCCCGCAAAGCGGATATTCTCACCCGTTTTAGGAACGCGTTCAAAGGAAATGAGCGAGCCAACGGAGCCGTCCCCCTCAACAACGCTTGAGTCTTCAATCTTAATAACTGCGTCAGCGCCCTCTGGCACTGGAGCACCCGTCATGATGCGCATAACCGTGCCAGGTTCAACACGCTTTTGGGGCCAATCTCCCGCACCGATATGCTCAATAACTTCAAGATGTATCGGCAAGGGCTTGTTAATGAAAGCGTCCGTTCTGACAGCAAAACCATCCATAGCGGAGTTGTCGAACGGCGCAATATTAATGTCGCTCAGCACATCTTGAGCCAACACGCGCCCGAGCGCTTCAAGCGGATGAACCTCTTCAGCTTCAAGCACATCAACAAGGGAGAGCACATCTTCTCGTGCGTCTTCAACACTTAACAGTTTCTGCTTTTCGTCGGCCACGACTAACCTTCTTCGTTTTGAAATTCTTCTGCTGGAATTAAACGCTCAGGATGAGCATAAATAACAACTTTGCCACCTCGGACATAACCACCTAACGTGATGCCAAGGAGTTCAGCAATTTCTGCCGCAAGGTCAGTCGCGGCGCTTCTTGACGCAACAAAGGGAATACGACATTTGGCTGCTTTGACAATCATTTCGTATGAAATGCGACCTGTTGAAAGCATAAGAGCACGCGTCATATCGATGCCCTCTCTCCAAGCAAACCCCAGAAGTTTATCGGCGGCATTATGCCGACCCACATCTTCGCGCACCGCCACAAGCTCGTGGTTCACGACCAAGCCACACGAATGGCAGCCTCCTCGCTCACGATACTCTTCGCTCATCGCAGACATTTCTGACATCCATCGGTAAAGATCTGCTGAGTCAACATGAATCATCTCGGTAATTGGCTCAATACCTCGGGCGTGTCCCAAACTTGAAAACGTGATGCCCTTGCCGCACCCGCTCGTAATGTAACGTGATTTATAAACAAGATCGTCTGGCGCGTCTTCAAGCGACGTGACATAAACAAGTCCTCGCTTTTGGTCAACGTCGATTCCCTGAAGCTTTTCACGATCAGTAAGAAGGCCCTCGGCTACCAAAAAGCCAACCGCCATATCATCAACATGAGTTGCTGTTGCCTGCACAGTCGCCACTTCAACGTCGTTGAGATAGACGGTTATGGGTGTCTCTGAAGGCATTTTACGCCCAGTTTCCTCTGCCATCATGACGCGAACAGGCTGACGCTTTTGTGCATACGGCAACGTCGCAAGTCGGTCGAGCAACTCTGCGTCTTCCTCAGGAGAAGAAAGCCCGAGAGCTTCAGCCATTTCTTGTGCTTCGGCAAGTTCGACTTGAGTATTGATGTTAAAAAATGAGCGCAAGTCAGGGTCAACGCGACGAATGTCTTCTAAAGGAATTTCGCAAACCCGCAAATCATCAAACATCGCAACAAGGCGACGACGTCCCGACTCAATGACCTTGTCAGCCACAGGCTGCACTGTTGCGGTACGGTAGAGAGCCAAAAGTGGCTCTGGTCCGTTAGGACCAACCGCGATAACTACATCATATCCGTCAGCGTGGCGCTAAAGTTCTTCAACAACCTCAAACTTCACCCAAGGCATGTCCGCTGCTTGGGCCAAAACCCACTCATCCTCAACCTCGGGCAATGCCGTCGCAAGACCACCCAATGGGCCTTGATAAGCCACCGCGTCTTTTAATACAACAAGGTCCTCAGGAAGATATTTTGTTGGAAGTTCTTCAATTCGATTTGTCACAACAATAACGTGCTGCGAAAAACTATGCGCGTTTTTTGCCGCTCTCGCTAGTAGCGGCAAACCTGCAAGCGGAATCTGGGTTTTATCAACGCCCATACGCATAGAACGACCACCTGCGAGTATGACCGTCGTGATAGGAAGTGCACTCAATGATGTCTCAGCCACAATTACCTCAACAATTATGTAATTTCAACGTGATAAGAAGAGAGAACAGCCTGAACAGGCATTTCTGTGTGGAGGTGCAACTCATGGCATCGTACTACCGATATAACTGCCACCACATCACCTAGCGATGTCTGCACAACAACTTGCGCCCGCTCACCCCTCTCATAAACACTCGTAACTTTACCCTCGAGCAAAAGCCACTCAGCATACTGGGGTGCTTGTTCGTTTTCTCTAAAAAGCAACACATCTTGCGGCGCGACAAAAATGTTTACGCCACTTTCACCATTCATTGTATGCGCTAATTTATTCATTTCTTGAGGCACCAATGTTACAGGATGTAATTTGTCTCCCAAGCGGAGATTTACAACACCATCGCCTAAAGAATCGGCCTGAGAAATTGTGCTTTTCAGTGGAGCTGGTAAATTGAAAAACTCACGCGTTAAATCATTGTTAGCTGCTTGATAGAAATGCTTGACGTCAAATTTTGAGATTATCTGTCCCGCAACAATAACTTCAAGCGTATCGGCAATGATCATCGCCTCTTTTTTATCATGCGTCACATAAACGGCGCTCATTTTTTGGCTGTGGAGTATTTCGGCAAACTCAGCCGCAATACGCTCCTTCAAGTTTGCGTCAAGCGAAGAAAGCGGCTCGTCAAGCAACAACACCCGGGGCCTTAAGACAAGAGCGCGCGCAAGCGCTACTCGTTGCTGTTCGCCACCCGATAGCTCATGCACGCTGCGGCGTTCATAGCCTTTGAGCCCTACAGTTGCGAGCGCTTCTTTGACAAGCGGAACACACTGCTCACGTTTGACATGATGAAGACGCAAACCATATGAAACATTCTGCTCAACCGTTCCCTTTATCAGATAGGGGAATTGAAATACTGCTGAAATGTTATCCCGCACAACACGTGAGGTAAGCTGCTGACCATCAAGCTCAACGCTACCACGGTCGGGCTTTTCGAGGCCTCCAAGAACAGAGAGAAGCGTCGTTTTTCCTGATCCAGATGGGCCAAGCACCGCCTTTATCTCTCCCGTCTCGAGCGTAAACTCTGGGATTGAAAGCGAAAAGTTCTTTCGCTGAATAAAAATATTCTGAGCAACTAGGCTCATTATTTCACCGCCTTTGTATGGCGGTCTGCGCTCGTTTGTCCCATGGTCACAAAGACATTAACTACGACAATTATGGCAAGAAGAACCATTGCTAAAGCGACTGCTTCAGGATAACGACCCATG
>CALLZE010000081.1 GCA_937858655.1 uncultured Coriobacteriales bacterium | reverse complement strand
CTGCGCGGCGGTGGGTATTGATCCGAGCGTACGCGCTGAGATGCTTACTGTCGAGCAATTTATCGCGCTTGCTGATGCGCTTTAGGGGTAACAGCAGAAATCTTTATCCAGCAAGAACGATAAAAATAAAGTATTGACTTCAACTAAAAATTTTTCGTATAATAATCTACTGCTGTTTTAGTCCATCCTCGATTTATGAAGGAGGAATCCCCTAGTGCCAAGAGCTATTGGTTCCCCTATCCAAACTGGGACCGTGCGTGACCGACGCACATTTGCAAAGAACCCAGAAATCTTGTCCGTTCCTAATCTAATCGGCATCCAACGCGACTCTTTCGAGTGGTTTATGAAAGAGGGCCTCGCAGAGGTGCTCAAAGACGCTTCACCTATTTCCGACCGTGATGACCGTTTTCACGTTGTCTTTGGTGATTACATCTTTAGCCCACCAAAGCACAGTGTTGACGAGTGCAAAGAAAAGGGACTCACGTATCAGCGCTCTCTTCTCACCAATGTTTCTGTTATCAATCGTGAAACAGGCGAAGAGTTGCGTAAAAACCTCATTTACATGGGAGATTTTCCTGTAATGACTGAGCGCGCTACCTTTGTTATCAATGGTTCAGAGCGCGTTATCGTATCGCTGCTTCAGCGTTCACCTGGCGTTTATTTCTCGGTCGAAGAGCGCCGCAACAAAGAACAGTACTTCACTGCAGAGTTGAAGCCACACCGTGGTGCTCCTCTCGCATTTGAGTTTGATAAGACGGGCGCGATTCTCGTCAACGCAAACCGTAGCCGCAAAGTGCCTGTTACGATGTTTATTCGTGCCATGGGTCTTGCGGAAACTGACAAAGAAATCCTCGCTCTTTTTGATGATTCAGAGGCAATCAAAAATACGCTCATGAAGGACCGTACTGAGACGCGCGATGAGGCTCTTATCGAGCTTTACAAGCACTTGCGTCCTGGTGACCTTCCTAGTGTTGAGACCGCTTCTGCATGGATTACGAGCCTGTATTATTCAGAAGGCCGTTATGACCTCGCTCGCGTAGGTCGCTATCAGATTAACAAGAAGTTCGCGGATATCGCTGCTGAGTACAATATGGAGCTTGCAGGCGAGTTGTCAACCGCTCTTACTCCAGAAGATATCATCGCAACCCTTCGCTATCTCTTGGCTCTTGGTGAGGGCCGCGATGGCTTTACTATTGACGATGTTGACCACTTGGGTAACCGTCGTATTAGTACCGCTGGCGAACTTATTCAGAACCGTTTCCGCATCGGTATTTCTCGTATGCGCCGTACCGTTTCTGACCGCCTTGCGACACTCAACCCAGATGAGATTGCACCAGAGAACCTCATTAATATTCGCCCAATCAGCGCGTCTATTAAAGAGTTCTTCGGCTCATCACAGCTTTCACAGTTTATGGACCAGACCAATCCTGTCGCGGGCCTCGCTCACAAGCGTCGTCTTTCAGCAATTGGACCAGGCGGTATCCGTTCTGCTCGTGAAGCAAAGATTGAAGTGCGAGACGTTCACCCAAGCCACTATGGTCGTATCTGTCCTATTGAGACGCCAGAAGGTATGAACATTGGTCTTATCGGTTCTCTCGCAACTTATGCGCATGTAAACAAATTCGGATTTATCGAGACTCCTTACCGCGTTGTAAAAGACGGCAAAGTAACCGATGAAATCCACTACATTACTGCTGACAAAGAAGAGAAGCACGTTATCGCTCAGGCGAGCGAGCCTTTTGACCCCGAGACAGGCGAGTTTGAGAACGAGCGCGTTCTCTGCCGTGTTAAGGGTTCTGGTCCTGACGGACAGTTCGGCGAGCCTGATGAGCGCACGCCACAAGACGTCGACTACATGGACGTTTCTCCTCGTCAGATGGTTTCAGCGGTAACAGCGCTTATTCCATTCCTCGAGCACGACGACGCAAACCGCGCGTTGATGGGCGCGAACATGCAGCGTCAGGCTGTGCCTTTGATGAAGCCAGCCGCTCCACTTGTTGGAACTGGTCTTGAGGGTACGGTTGCTGTTGACTCTGGTGAGGTGTTCGTTGCTAAGCGTGGCGGCGTAGTTGAAGAAGTTGACGCTGATCACGTAAGCATTCGCACCAAAGAGGGCGAGCTTGACACCTACAAGATGCCTAAGTTCCGCCGCTCAAATCAGAGCACCTGCATCAACCATCGCCCCATTGTTGTTGAAGGCGAAGTTATCGAAGAGGGCGCACCTATCGCCGATGGTCCTTCAACCGAAAGCGCAGAGCTCGCTTTGGGCCAAAACCTCCTTGTTGCGTTCATGCCATGGGAAGGTTACAACTACGAAGACGCAATCATCCTTTCAGAGCGTTGTGTTCGTGATGACTTGCTCACTTCAATTCATATTAAAGAGTACGAAATTGAGGCTCGTGATACGAAGGTGCGCGCTGACCGCGACACCACACCACGTGCTGAAGAGATTACTCGTGAAATTCCAAATACGAGCGAAGATATGCTCGCTAACCTCGATGAAGGCGGTATCATTCGCATCGGTACCGAGGTTCATCCGGGCGACATCCTCGTCGGTAAAGTAACGCCAAAGGGCGGTTCATCAGGAGCAACTGCAGAGCAGCGTCTTCTTGAGCAAATCTTTGGTACCAAGGTTGATCCTGTACGTGACTCTTCACTGCGTGTACCTCACGGAGTAAGCGGTCGTGTTATTGATGTTCAGCACATTCGTGGTAACGAGGATGGCGTTGAACTCAAGCGCGGCGTTAATGAGCTTGTTCGCGTATTCATCGCTCAGAAGCGTAAGATTCAGGTCGGCGACAAGTTGGCAGGTCGTCACGGTAACAAGGGTGTTATCTCAAAGATTCTGCCTATCGAAGATATGCCATTCCTCGCGGACGGTACCCCAGTTGACATTATCCTCAACCCTATGGGTGTACCAAGCCGTATGAACGTCGGACAGCTCCTCGAGACACACCTCGGATTTGCTGCAGGCTTTGGATTTAGCGATGATGAAGAGCCAGCAAAGTCAGTTCCTGCTCGTCGTCATGTTTCGACGCCAGTATTCGACGGTGCAAAAGAGGGCGAGATTTCTAACGTCCTCGATAAGGCTAACCTCAACCTTGAGCTCAAGGCGCAAGAGCGTTTTGGTGATAAGGCAAAGGCTGAGTTTATTCCTAAGATTTCTCGCTTCGGTAAAATTCGCCTCATGAACGGCCGCACTGGCGAGCCATTCCACGAGGACGTAACCGTTGGTCAAATCTACATCTTGAAGTTGCACCACTTGGTTGACGACAAGATTTACGCTCGTTCAACAGGACCATACTCACTTGTTACCCAACAGCCATTGGGTGGTAAGGCGCAGTTCGGTGGACAGCGCTTCGGTGAAATGGAAGTTTGGGCTCTCTACGCTTACGGCGCGGCGTATCTCCTCCGCGAGATTCTCACCGTTAAGTCAGACGACCTCAAGGGCCGCATCAAAGCCTACGAGGCAATCGTTAAGGGAGAAAATATTCCTGAGCCAGGTATGCCAGAATCATTCAATGTTTTGGTGCGCGAACTTGGTTCGCTTGGCCTTAAGGTTGATGCTTTCACTGATGATGGTAGTCACATTAACCTTATGCAGTCACGAGTTGAGCGTTCAAGCATCGCTCGTGAAGCAACAAAGAGTGAAATTTCTGAAGAGATGGTCGATGAAGATACCGCTAAGCTTATGAGCGACACCGGTCTCGACATGGACATCGAAGCTCTCATCGGAGAGGGCTCTGACGATGCTTTCAGCCTCGACTCAGTAGTGCTCGAAGAGGATACCGACAACTCTAACCTTTCTGAAGAGGAGGAATAAACGTGCCGGATGTTGATGTAAGCAGTTTTGAACATCTAAAAATCACGCTCGCAAGCCCTGAGCAGATGCGCGCGTGGTCTTATGGTGAAGTTAAAAAGGCAGAAACCATAAACTACCGCACCCAGAAGCCCGACCGCGACGGTCTCTTCTGCGAGAAAATCTTCGGTCCAACGAAGGACTGGGAGTGCGCTTGCGGTAAGTATCGTCGTGTACGCTTTAAGGGTATCAAGTGCGAGAACTGCGGTGTTGAAGTAACTAAGGCTAACGTTCGTCGTGAGCGTATGGGCCACATTGAGCTTGCTTCTCCTGTTGCACACGTATGGTACTCACAGGGCGTCGCAAAACATATGAGCACGTTGCTCGATATTAAATATCGTGACCTTGAGAAGGTACTCTACTTCATCAGCCCTATCGTCACTTCAGTTGACGAAGAGCGCCGTGAAGAAGATTATCCTATGCTTCGCACTGAGCTCGAGGAGAGCTTGCAAGAGTTTGCGCGCGATCGTGACTATGAGGCGCAGAGCATTAAGGACCACCGTAACAACGGTATCGCTAATGCGGTTGCTTCTCTGGATGACATTGATATCGCGGAGATTCTTGTTAAGTCAGGCGATAGCCGCACGCTTAAGAGTGTTCGCAAGGCTATCGAAAAGGGTGAAGAGGGCGCGCAGGAAAAACTTGACGCGTTCATCGGCACTCACGGTCTTGCTGCTCGCTATCCGGAAGCTGCTGAAATTCTTGAGAAGCTTCGCAGTGGTGAAATTGATCTCGTTGAGCACACCAATGAGTACGGTGAGTTCGCTGATCTTGAGCCTCGCGCTCGAGTAGAGAAGATTATCAAATCTACTGAAAGCGATTTGCAGGACGTAGAAGAAGAGTACGAAGAGCGCTGTGAAGTTCGTCAGCACGCTTTTGAGGAATTCACTAAACTTGCTGTTCGTCAAATTTTCGACGACGAAATTATCTATCGTGAAATGTATCGTCTCTATGGTCCACAGATTTCTGATGGTGGCAAGGTTCGTGACGCCGGTTACTTCACTGGTGGTATGGGTGCTGAGCATATTCGCACCTTGCTCGAGAACCTCGATCTCCAGAAGATGCGCACCGAACTGCGCGCTCGTCTTTCTGAGCTCCATGAGAATCACGAGGGTCGTGCTCCAAAGGCTACCGTAACTAAGCTCGTTAAGCAGCTCAGCGTTGTTGACGCATTTGCAAAGTCGGGCATTAAGTCGGAGTGGATGGTTCTTGACGTCATCCCTGTTATGCCTCCTGAGCTTCGTCCTATGGTGCAACTCGATGGTGGACGCTTTGCAACAAGCGACCTCAACGACTTGTATCGTCGTGTTATTAACCGTAACAACCGTCTCAAGAAGCTCTTTGAATTGGGCGCACCTGAGATCATTATCAATAATGAAAAGCGCATGCTTCAAGAAGCTGTCGACAAGCTTTTCGATAACCGTCGCGATGACCGTCGTACAGTTAAGGGTCCTTCAGGCCGCGCGCTGAAGTCACTTTCGCATACCCTCAATGGTAAGCAAGGTCGCTTCCGCCAGAACCTCTTGGGTAAGCGTGTTGACTACTCTGGCCGTTCAGTAATTGTTGGTGGACCTGAGTTGAAGCTTCACCAGTGCGGACTTCCAAAGTACATGGCTCTTGAGCTCTTTAAGCCATTTGTTATGAAGGCATTGGTTGACCGTTACAACGAGACTGATGGCCGCGAGGGAGCAGCGAACATTAAGGCTGCTAAGAAGCTCGCCGATCGCCAGCGTTCAATCGTTTGGGACGTTCTCGAAGAAGTAATTCGTGAGCACCCAGTTCTCCTTAACCGCGCGCCAACGCTTCACCGCCTTGGTATTCAGGCATTTGAGCCTGTCATGGTTGAGGGTAAGGCTATCCGTTTGCACCCACTCGTTTGCGCAGCATTCAACGCTGACTTCGACGGTGACCAAATGGCTGTTCATGTTCCTCTTTCAACTGAGGCACAGGCAGAGGCTCGCGTTCTTATGCTTTCGACTAACAACGTTAAGTCGCCTTCAAACGGTAAGCCACTCGCCGTTCCTTCACAGGACATGGTCATTGGTCTTTACCACTTGACCGGCCTTATCGAAGGCGACCAGCCTCGTCGTGTGTTCTTTAGCCCAGAAGAGGCTTTGCTCGCATACGACAACCGTGCTGATCTTGACCTCCGTGCGCCTGTTGAAGTACGTAGTGATCGTGATATGACTGTTCGCAACTCAGCGGATGACAAAGAGGGCACAAAGGTTGCCAAGGGTGAGCGCTTTGTGACCACTCCTGGACGCATCCTCTTCAATAAGTCGCTTTCTCACGAGTTCCCTTTTGTGAACTACACGCTCAAGAAAGGCCCTATCGCAAAATTAGTTGAGGAGATTTGCAATACATTCTCAACAACCGAGACGGGTATCTACCTTGACAACTTAAAGAACCTCGGTTTCCACTATGCGACACACGCTGGTCTAACTGTTTCTCTTTACGATGCTAAGGTTCCTGAGAATAAGTGGGAAATCCTTGAGGAGTTTGAGAAAGAGGCGGACGCCATTAAGGCGCAGTACAGCATGGGTCTCATGACTGAGCAAGAGCGTCACGAGAAGACGATTGACGTTTGGAACCGCGCGACTGACGCCGTTGGTGAAGAGATGGTTAAAGCATTTGACCATAGCAACCCAATCTACATGATGGCTGACTCGGGCGCTCGAGGTAACCTCAAGCAGATTCGTCAGCTCGCTGGTATGCGCGGGCTTATGCAGAGCCCTAAGGGTGACACCATCGACCGTCCAATTAAGACGAACTTCCGTGAAGGCCTGACCGTTCTTGAGTACTTTATTTCTACTCACGGTGCTCGAAAAGGTCTTGCCGATACCGCGCTCGGAACCGAGACCGGTGGATACACAACTCGTCGATTCCTTGACTTTGTTCACGACGAAATCGTGCGCAACGAGGACTGTGGTACAACCGAAGGCGTTATGACTTCAATTCGAAACTTTGAAGCGAAGTTGGATGACAACCTTGTTGGCCGTACGGTCGCAAAGGATGTTGTCGACAAGAAGGGCAACGTTCTTCTTGGCGCCGGTGAGTTTATTAATGCTATTGAAAAGCTTGCTGAAATCGAGAACGCTGGCATCAATGAGCTTGAGATTCGCACCGCGCTTACCTGTAAGGGTGGCCGTGGAATTTGCCAGAAATGTTATGGTTGGGACCTTTCAACGAGCAAGCCAGTTGATATCGGAACCGCTGTTGGTGTTATCGCTGCTCAGTCAATCGGTGAGCCTGGAACCCAGCTGACCATGCGTACGTTCCATACCGGCGGTGTTGCGGGTAGCGACATTACCGATGGTTTGCCTTTGGTTAACGAGATTCTCGAATCACCTCGCGCAAACCGTGAGTTTGCGGTTCTTACTCCTCAGGCTGGTACGGTATCGTTCCGCACCGAGGGCGAGAAGCGTGTCATTGTAGTAACAAACAAGAAGAAGCACGAGTGGCACTCTGACCCTATCGGCGCTGAGACACATATCGTTGTCAACGAAGGCGACTTCGTTGAGGCGGGAGACGGCCTCACCCGTGGACGTCAGTATGGTCCTGAGCTGCTTGAGATTATCGGACGCGAGAAGATGCTTCGTTGGATTATCCATGAGCTCCAGAGCGTGTACCGTGGTCAGGGTGTTGAGCTTAACGATAAGCACTTTGAAATCATTGCGAGCCGCATGCTTTCAAAGGTAAAGATTGTTGATGCAGGCGATACTGACTTGCTTGCTGACTCATACGTTGATCGTCTCCATTACCTTGAGGTTAATGAGAAGACGGTTGCCGAGGGTGGCAAGCCAGCGGATGCTAAAGAAACTTTGATTGGACCTCTCCAGATTGTACGCGCGTCATCGCGTTCACTGGGTACGGAGTCATTCCTTTCATTGGCATCATTCATGTGGACGACCACAGTTCTTGCGCAGGCAGCTATCGAAGCGCGCGAAGACCACCTTGTCGGCCTGAAAGAAAACGTTATCATCGGTAAGCTTATCCCAGCAGGAACGGGTATGAAGCGCTATCGCGATGTCAACATTTCCTACAAGGGCGCTAAGGTAACCGCAAGCGATACGAGCACCGATGTTGCACCTGACGCTATTCGTGGTGAACTCAAAAACATCGAGGCTCAGATTCCTGTTGAGGGCGAGTGGGAACCAGAGCTCCTCGAGGAGTGGACTCAGAGTAACGAAGGCCTTGAGGCTGAGGATGTTGAGAAGTATGTATCTCAGACGTTTGACCCCAATGTTCTCATTGGTGGCGAACCTGCTGATACCTCAACCATTCAGGCTGCTGGCGACATCATTGTCGACGGCGATGTTGATGAACTCAAGAGCTTGCTCGAGAGTGCGGGCATTGATGATTTGAGCTTTGATCTTAACGAAGCTGCCCATGAGGCAGTAGGCGTTCCTGATAGTGTCGACACGAGCATCGCTTTGAGCGAACTCGGCATCTCGAGCCGTTGGGTTTCCAAGTTCGAAGAGGCGGGCATTGCAACCATTGGTGACGCAATCGCTAAGACCGAATCAGAATTGCTTGAGCTTCCTGGTATTGGCGCAAAGGCTGTTGCAGAATTGCAGACAGCTCTTTCAGAAAAGGAACTTGCGCTTAAGGCCTAGTAGTTTTTGCTTATGCTTTAAAAGCCCCACCAAAATATTGGTGGGGCTTTCTTTATTGCGCAAAATCTGTGCTACTCTAAGGGCAACAGGTACAAGTACCAAAGGAGAATACGATGCAGGAAAATGAGCAGTTCGATCCAACATACGTGCAAGAGAATGTTGAGTATTATCGCGCCCAGTACGGAAACTTTAAGCAGTTTGGCAGGACAGATTTTAATTGGGCGGCATTTTTCTTTTCAGGCTGGTGGTGTTTTTACCGCAAGCTCTATGTACTTGGTATTTTGATGATAATCGCAAACTATATCCCTGGTTTGGGACTCATCGCCAACTTCTTTTCCGGCTTTTTGGGCAATAGTTGGTATTTTCAAGAGATGGATAGAAATTTAGCTGTCGGTGATCGCTCAACCGCGGGAGTTAACAAGTGGATTATTTACGTTGGCATAGCGGCAACCGTTGTTATTGCGCTCGCGTTGTGTAGCCTGATGACCATATTTATGGGCGTGTTTGTTAGCGGCGCTGGCAATCCCCGCATGATGTATTAGTGCGGATGAATTAATGCAGATGTGTTTGCGCAGATGTATTAGTTCGTGGGGTTTATATGCCATAAGGGGGGGCCGAGAAGGCCTCCCTTTTTTATGAAATATGACAGTATTGCGACCAGGGTGGCTTTTTCTTTTCATCGAAGGAGCAAACTGGTAATCTAGACAACTGATAGACTTATGTTAGCAAGCAGCCTTTGAGCTGATTTTTTTACAAAAGGGGACACTACATTGATGCAACTCGTCGACTTTATTGTGCATATTGATGTTCACCTAGGGACGCTTCTTCAGACATATGGTGTTTGGGTGTATGCAATATTATTTGCGATTCTCTTTTTGGAGACTGGTTTAGTTGTTACGCCATTTTTGCCGGGAGATTCGCTGATTTTTGCCGCGGCTGCATTTGCGGCTTCGGGGCACCTCAATCTTGTGGTTATGATAATTCTGCTCCCCATCGCGGCGATTGCTGGTGACGCCAGCAACTATATGATTGGAAAGTATTTCGGCACAAAGTTGCTCGAACGAGACCACGAGCGTTTCATCAAGAAAAAGCATCTTGAAGAAACGCAGACATTTTTTGATAAGCATGGTGGCAAGACGATTATTCTTGCGCGTTTCATGCCCTTCATTCGTACGTTTGCTCCGTTTGTTGCCGGCATTGGTCACATGTCATATAAGCACTTCGCGGCCTATAACGTCGTAGGTGGCATTCTCTGGACATGGATTTTTTTGGTAGTAGGATATTTCTTCGGCAATATTCCGTTTGTTAAAGCGAACTTCTCACTCGTCATTATGGGCTTCATTTTTATTTCGATGGTACCCATTTTTGTGGGAGTTATAAAGAAGCGCATTAAGCCCACGGCAACACAAGGTGACACCTCAAAACAAAGCACACAAACAAAAGAGAAGTAAAAATATTTATGGAGCAGCTGGCAACATACTTTTTGTGGTTCATGCTCTATAGTGTTCTCGGCTGGGTATGGGAGACGATTCTGTGCTCGCTGACTGAAGGGCATTTCGTTTATCGTGGATTTCTGAATGGTCCTTATTGCCCGATTTATGGTTGCGGCGCGCTGATAGATATCGTTTTTCTTCATTGGATTGTTAACCCTTTTGCGCTTTTTATTTTGGGCGCGCTTCTTGCCAGCACTCTCGAATACATAACTTCATATCTCATGGAGACGTACTTTCATGCACGTTGGTGGGACTATTCTGATAAGCGCTTTAACTTAAATGGACGCATCTGCCTCGAGGGCGCAGTGCTCTTTGGCCTATTTACCGTTTTATTGCTTAAAGGGATTCAGCCACATGTTAAATATGCGGTTGAGCAACTCGCTCCCGCGGCGTCTTTGAGTCTTGCGTCGATACTCGCGGTGGGATTTGCTTACGATGTTACCTACACGCTTATTAAGGTACACAAACTTGGCGCCAAATTAATACAGTTGCGCGGTGAGCTAAAAACCCAACTTGACACTAAATTGGAACAGGTACGTTTTGATCTCAATGCTCAGCAACAGCGTATTCGTCTTGAATTAAATGCCCAGGAACAACGCATGGTTTCGGCCTTTCCAAACATTAAAATTACCTTGCCCTCGCTTACCCACAAAGGAAAAGAGCGCCACAGCTTTTTTAAGCTCTGGCGCCCTCAGCGCATTTTGTTGAGTGAGTTGATAGAGAAACAACGCACTCGGTTTAAACATTAATCATTTCGTCGTGGCTTACTTTGCGCCCTTTCTTACAAAATCAATAAATGAAGGAACGAGGAAAGGTATAAGTTCGGGCAGGTAGGTTGGCATGAGCTGGTCCATCGTTTTTGGAAGCAAATCAGGCATAAGCGCTTCCATATCTTCGGGCATTGCGCCAATGTAATCCTGAACTGCCTTGATCATATCGGGCATTACCTTTCCGAGGATGCTTGGGGCGAGCAGAGGGAAGAGCGTTGGCATCATTTTTTCCATCAGGTCCAACCCGCCTGGCACGTGACGCATTGCGAGCATCATTGGCTTCATGCCAGCAGGCATATTATCGAGCATCTGAGGATAAATTTTTTCCATAAGTTTTGCCATCTCTTCAGGCTTCATCAAATTGATGAACTTATCGAAATAGCTCCACATATATTTGGCGTATTCTGCCGAGGTTGGGATGTCGTAACCCGCGGATTCAGCGACAATGCGCGCAAGGTCATCAACTTCAATATTCATGTTGTTTTTGAGGTTGCTATCGCGCAATTGGACCTGACAGCAAGGGCAGAGTGCAACGAGCTTATCCGCTGCGGCGTCGACAGCCTCATCAAGGCGCTGTTTGCCGAGTACGGGGCCCTTGTCAATTTCGCCCACGAGCGTGACAACTGAGCCACAGCACAGGCCTTCCTCGCGGTTGTGCTCCATCTCAACATAGTCAATGCCAGGAATTGCCTTGAGCATATCGCGAGGTGGCTCGTAGAATCCTTGAGCGCGCCCTTGGTGGCATGAATCGTGAAATGTGATGCGTCCTTCAACGGGGCGTGTGAGTTTGATGGTGCCATCCGCAATTGCTGGAGCAACGAGTTCAGAATAATGCTTTACGTCGAACTCAAATTCTTCGCCACGTTTGCGAGCAATTTCTGGATACATTTCTTTCCAGACAAGCCCGCACGCAGGGCATGAAGTCACGATTGTTTTTGCGCCATGTGCGCGC
>CALLZE010000080.1 GCA_937858655.1 uncultured Coriobacteriales bacterium | reverse complement strand
GAACGAAGCTGTTCGCAAAAATCGCCTTGCGCTGCTCAATATTTTTGTTGAGCTTTTCAGCGAGTTTGCCGATTTCAGCGCTTTGGCATAATTTGAAGGCTTGCCCATGCAAAAACCGCAAATAACTTTGCACGTTCTTTCTGACTCTATTGGCGATACCGCCGAGTCGGTTGCACGTGCGCTTGCTTCACAATTTCCAAGCGTGCACTTTATTACACGCCGCACATCTATGGTGCGCGAACCAGAAGTATTACGTTCGATAGTGTCATCGCATATTGGCGACCAGTCATACATTTTTCTCTATACCTTTGTAAAAGGTGAGATGCACGATGCTATGACTGACCTGATAAAAAAGGGCGCTTGCGCAATTGACATTTTGGGCGCCGCCATTGCGCGTGTTGAGCGCGTGACGGGGCAAGAACCCTCCAGTGCTGTTGGCGCGCTGCACCGCACGGACCGTGACTATTTTAATCGTATAGAGGCTATGGAATTTTCCGTCTCGCACGATGATGGGGTGCGTCCAGAAGATTTGCATAACGCAGAAATTGTTCTTATTGGTGTTTCGCGTACGTCGAAAACGCCTCTTTCGATGTATATGGCTTATCGTGGCATAAAGACTGCCAATATTCCCTTAACTCCAGGTACTGAGCCGCCTCATGAGCTCTTTGAAATTGATCCTACAAGAATCTACGGGCTGGTTTCCACGCCCGAGGTTCTGCTCGATATTCGAAAGCACCGCATGAAAGAGTTGGGAACATATGTGCCCGACTATGCAGAGCACGATGCCGTAGAAGCTGAGCTTGCATCTGCGCGTGCGTTGATGCGAAAGCTTGGTTGTATTGTGATTAATACTGCTAACCGAGCCATTGAAGAGGTCGCTCAGGAGATTTTGCGCTATCACTGCACCTCAGATTAATTATGTTGTATTATTTACTATGCGTTGCGCTGTAATCCGTGGCGTTTTTTTAATTATTTGTCGGTAACTGTTGGGCTTGTGTGACCTCTACTCGCGAGTAAGTCTCACAACGAAAAACTTGATGTTAGGGAGAAAACGTGTCTGAAGTTAAGCGTGTCTACGCGTTCGGTAAGGGCGCAGATGGCGTAAACCGCACAGAAGGAAACAAAGACATGAAGTACATCCTTGGAGGCAAGGGCGCGAACCTCGCTGAAATGGCGAATATGGGCCTTCCTGTTCCTCCGGGCTATACCATTTCATGTCAAACTTGTATCGAGTATTATAATTCGACTCCACCAAGTTTTCCTGCTGAGCTCTTAGACGACATCAAGACGTACACAGCGGATCTTGAGGCAAAAATGGGCAAGAAACTGGGCGACGTGCAAGACCCCTTGCTCGTTTCTGTTCGCTCAGGTGCGCCATTTTCTATGCCAGGTATGATGGACACTGTCCTTAACCTTGGTCTTAATGATGAGTCGGTGCAGGGACTTATTGCACAGACAGGCAACGAGCGCTTTGCTTGGGACTCATATCGTCGTTTTATTCAAATGTTCTCTAATGTTGTTCTCGGCGTTGATGGAGACGAATTTGAGAATGCAATTAACATCAAAAAGCGTGAGACGGGCGTTAAGCAGGATACTGAGCTTTCAGCAAGTGACTTGAAAGATCTTGTTGAGGTATTTAAGGGCATCGTTGCACACGAGGTGTCTGCAGAAGAGTATCCTTCACTCGTTGTTGATGGAAAGGTAGCTTTCCCGCAAGATGCCGAGAAGCAACTTCACCTTGCCATTGAAGCGGTATTTAGTTCATGGAACAATCGTCGTGCATGTGATTATCGACGCATGGAGAAAATTCCTGATGACATTGGTACGGCAGTAAATGTTCAAACGATGGTCTTTGGTAACAAGGGTGAGACCTCTGCAACTGGTGTTGGCTTTACACGCAACCCAGCAGACGGTACAAAAGAGTATTATGGCGACTTCCTCACTAATGCACAGGGCGAAGACGTTGTAGCAGGTATTCGACTTACAGAGCCTATTGCAAAACTTAAGACTCTTCCAGGGCTTGAAGAAGCCGGCCGCGAGCTTGATGAAGTATTCGCGAAACTCGAAGATGCTTATTGCGATATGTGCGATATCGAGTTCACCATTGAGCAAAGCAAGTTATGGATGCTCCAAACTCGTGTTGGAAAGCGTACTGCACGTGCGGCACTCAAGATTGCTGTCGACTTGGTAAATGATGGCGTTATTACCAAAGAAGAGGCAGTTTCTCGCATTAACCCAGAGCAACTCGACCAGTTGCTTCATCCTCAATTCGACACAAGCGTAAAGCATGACGTAATCGCCAAGGGCCTCAACGCAAGCCCAGGTGCTGCTGTGGGTGCTGCAGTCTTTTCTGCAGACGAAGCTGAAGCTGCTGCTGAACGTGGCGAGAAAGTCGTACTCATCCGTTGGGAGACCAACCCTGATGACCTTCATGGCATGATTGCTGCTCAAGGTATTTTGACCTCACATGGCGGCAAAACTTCTCATGCTGCTGTTATTGCTCGCGGTATGGGCAAGCCTTGCGTTTGCGGCGTTGACACTCTCAAGATTGACGCAAAGGCTAAGCAGGCAACCATTGAGGGCACTGATATAACCATCAAAGAGGGCGACATCATTTCTCTTGATGGTACAACGGGCGCTGTCGTATTAGGCGCTGCTGACCTTATCGACCCTGAAGTATCAGGCGATTTCGATACTATCCTTACATGGGCAGACGAGATCCGCACTATGGGCGTGCGCGCAAACGCTGATAATCCCGAGGATGCAAAGATTGCTCGCGATTTTGGCGCTGAGGGAATTGGCCTCACACGTACCGAGCATATGTTCCTCGGTGAGCGTAAAGATATTATTCAAGATTTCATCCTTTCAGGAACCCCTGAGGGTCGGGAAGAGGCATTGAGCAAGCTTCTCGACGTACAGGTTTCTGATTATCTTGGAATTTTTGAGGCAATGGATGGTTGCAGCGTTACGGTTCGTTTGCTTGACCCACCTCTGCACGAGTTCCTTGATAGCCCTCGTGAGCTCGAAATACAGATTATCCGTGATGAGTGTGCAGGGAAGCCTGCAGAGGAGCTTGTTGCAGCTCGTAGGCTTCTTGCTCAAATTGATGCGTTCGCAGAGCAAAACCCTATGCTCGGTATGCGTGGTTGTCGTCTCGGTATCATGTTCCCCGAGCTTTATGGTATGCAGGTTCGTGCTATCACCCGCGCTGCTCATGAACTCAAGAAGCGTGGACTCGATCCTCGCCCTGAAATCATGATTCCGCTCGTGAGCGCAAAGGCTGAACTTGCTACACTTCGCGCAGAAGCTGAGACAATTATTGCTGAAGTTGAGGCGGAGACGGGCGAGAAGGTTGAGATTCATATCGGTACCATGATTGAGCTTCCTCGTGCCGCTATTACAGCCGACGAGATTGGCGAAGTTGCTGACTTCTTTAGCTTTGGTACCAATGACCTTACTCAGACAGCGTTTGGCTTTAGCCGCGACGACATTGAGTCAAAGTTCTTGCCAAAGTACCTTGAGCGCAAGATTTTGCCTCGCAATCCTTTTGAGACGCTTGACGACGGTGTCGCTAAGCTTGTAAAAATGGGTTGTGACGGCGGTCGTAGCGTCAATTCTAAGATTAAGCTCGGCATTTGCGGTGAGCACGGTGGAGATCCTGAATCAATCCACAAGTGCCAGAAGTGCGGACTTACGTATGTAAGCTGCTCTCCTTACCGTGTTCCAGTAGCTCGTCTTGCCGCTGCGCAGGCCGCTTTGGATGCTCAATAAGAAACTGAAATGAAATCTGAAGAAAGGTCCTTACATGTTTAAGGACCTTTCTTTTTTATGTGAGGAACGAAGATGGCACTTCATATAGTTCTATATCAACCAGAAATTGCGCGAAACACTGGAAATATTATGCGTACTGCCGTGGCTGTTGGGGCGCAACTTCATCTGATTAAGCCCCTTGGCTTCGATCTTGACGACAAAAATGTGCGACGAAGCGCGACGTATCATATTCCTCTGCTCGACTACCATACGCATGATTCGTATGACGAGTTTTGCGAAAAAAATCCAGGAGAATATTTCTATATGACGAGGCATGCTTCTCAAGCGCCTTCTTCGGTTGATTTTGCTCATTACAGAGATTCCGAAATTTTCTTGATTTTTGGTCGTGAAAGTACAGGGCTTCCGCATGAGCTTATTGCTGAAAATGAAAGTCGTTCGTTTCGCCTCCCTATGACACCAGGAACAAAAAGTCTTAATGTTTCAAATGCGGTGTGTGTGGCAGCCTACGAAGTTTTACGTCAACTTGATTATCCTGGTCTCGATACGCGCGATGAGGAAATTGATATTCATCAGCGAGAGTCGTTTGACGATTTTTCGCGCTAAAAGTGTCTGAGGTGTGCGGTAAACTTATCAGTGTCAAAGGAGACTTGTATGGATACGTTTGAACAGTCTAAGTTTTATCGTGAGGATATTGAGCGTAGAGAAAAAGAGACTCTCTCGCCTTATGCCGCTCTTTCTTGTGAAACGAAGGGCAGGGAGGTTCCGAGACCTCTTGACCCGTATCGAACTGAATACCAGCGCGATCGCGACCGTATTCTGCACTGTAAATCGTTTCGACGACTTTCTCATAAAACACAGGTCTTTCTCGCTGCTGAAGGCGATCATTACCGCACTCGACTCACTCATACGCTTGAGGTTGCTCAAATTGCTCGTTCGGTAGCGCGTACTTTGCGCCTGAATGAAGATTTGACTGAAGCAATTGCGCTTGGCCATGATCTAGGCCATACGCCTTTTGGCCATACGGGAGAGCAAGCACTCACCGAAGCCCTGTTACAATTACCTTCGCGTTACCCGGGAAAGTACACCAATATTCCTGAAAAATACGAACACGTCGATCAATCATTGCGTATGGTTGAGAAGCTTGAGTATGAGGGTAAAGGTCTCAATTTATGTTGGGAAACACGTGATGGTATTCATGGGCACAGTGGCCAACACATGCCTTCTACGCTAGAGGGCCAAATTGTACGCATAGCCGACCGCGTTGCCTATATTAATCATGATATTGATGATGCTTTGCGCGCCCATATCATTTACGAACAGGACCTTCCTCAGGATTTTGTCGAGGTTCTTGGCAGCAATTCACCTGAGCGGATTACTACTCTTGTGCGTGATCTTGTGGATAGTTCGGCTGGAAAAAATCAAATTATTATGTCGCCTCGCGTCGAAGAGGCGATGTTGGGATTACGTAGTTGGATGTTTGAGAATGTGTATCTTTCGGAGGACGCGAAATCGGAGGAGCCTAAGGCCAAGGCCTTAATCGAAGCCTTATTCTTTTACTACCTGGAGCATATAGATGAGGTTCCTCATGAGTATCGTGATTATTCCGAGGGCAATGATGTTCAATCTGTTATCGATTTTGTTGCAGGTATGACTGACCGATATGCTCTTAAGCAGTATCAAAAACTCTTTTTACCACGCAGTTGGAGAATTTAGGTAGCAACTCTCGTTAATAGGATGAAAGCTTGCTGCTTTGAACGAGCGGATACATCTTTGCTAAGGTACAATGGAATATATGAGTAGAATCCCAGATGAAGATATTGAAAAAGTTCGTGAGGCAACAGATATCATTGACCTGATTGGTCAAGGTGTTGTTCTTAAGCAAAAGGGCGGCGTGTTTTGGGGCTGCTGTCCTTTCCACGGAGAAAAGACTGCCTCATTTAAAGTCGACCCCTTAACGGGTTTGTACTATTGTTTTGGCTGTCATAAACACGGAAACGTATTCGATTATGTGATGGAAACCGACTCTCTTTCTTTTCGAGAAGCCGTCATTTATCTTGCCGATAAAGCACATCTTGCCCTACATCTTGATGATTCTTCAAATGACTCCCAAGGCTCAACCGCGCGACTGCGTGAATTGTGTGCCGAGACAGCCCTTTTTTATCAATCATTTTTATTGGGTTCTCCTTCACAAGAAGCCGGGGAAGCGCGCGCCTATTTAGGCTCACGTTCTCTCAATATTGAAGTGGCTAAACGTTGGGGTCTTGGATTTGCTCCAGGCCACGGATTATTGGTTGCCCATTTGCGTTCCAAGGGCTTTACACAAGATGAAATGGTTAAGGCGAATGTTGCGTTTACGGGCAACCGCGGACTTGTTGACCGCTTTTTTGGACGCATAATGTTTCCTATCGCCGACGCAAGTGGTCGCGTTATAGCATTCGGCGGACGCATTATTGGCAAAGGCGAGCCAAAATATCTCAACTCAAGCGATACGCCGCTTTTCCATAAATCTAAAAATCTGTTTGGACTAGACAAAGCTCGTGCAAAAATTCTCGAAACCAAAACCGCTATTGTGGTTGAGGGCTACACGGATGTGATTGCTCTTCATGAGGCCGGTTTTTCAAATGCGGTTGCAACATTGGGCACCGCTTTAACTTCGCAGCATGTGAAGTTGCTTTCGCGTTTTGCGCAACGAATCATCTATATTTTTGATGGCGATGAAGCGGGTATGCGTGCCGCATCACGCGCGGTCGAGTTCATCGATAAAACGATTACTATAGAGACAAATTCTAATCCGATGGTCCTTGATGTGGTCGTTCTCCCGGATGGGCAAGACCCTGCAGAAATCACGGCAAGAAAAGAAGGAAAAGAGCTTTTTGAGAAATGTCTCAGTCAGGCTGTGCCGCTCATACAATTCTCGATTGATAGACGCCTTGAGCAGTGGGACCTTTCGCGCTCTGAGGAGCGTCAACGTGCCCTTAATGAGGCAACAAGCATCTTGGTTCCTCTTCGAGGCACGGTTATGGCTTCAGACTATGCTCAATACATTGTTGATAAACTTTGGGCTCACGGTGTCCGCATTGACGCTGCCGCGGTGATGAAGGTGCTTGAGACGCAAGCGCAGACTCCTCGGCAAACCTTTGCGCGTGACAACGAAGACGTTGCGCTTGAAACCAAGAAGCAAACGACCAATATGTTTAATGCGGGAAAGCAAGCAACAGCTGATGAGCGTTTGGCGCAAGAGGCACTTATGTATATGCTCCGAGATAAGCCATCCCGACAGTATTTTGTAGATACGCTTGCAGGTGACGAGTTTTGTTTTGATGTTTATCGCTCAGTATTTGATGACCTGAAAGGCGAACTTAAGTCTTGCGATATGCAGGCACTCGTTGGAATTTTGTCTGAAAAGTACCCAGGCTTTGAGGGTATTGTTGCAAGTCATCAAGAGCTTTTTAGTGAGCGCGAGGCTATAGATAAAGCGACGTATGAAATTGCTCAACGTCTCAAAGAGCGCGCGCTCGAACGAAAAATCTCGGTTCTCACCGAACATATGCGTGACGCATCTCGCGGCAATGATGAAAAACAGCGAATTATTCTTGAAATCACTCAAGCGCAAAAAACCCTTTTGCAAATACGCGCAACACGACACCTTTAATAATTAATTAAATTTTTTAAAGTACTTTGTAAAGCCTATGCGTATATTACTCATAGATAACCAGAGAAAGGATTACTGTGGCTAAAGAAATTTCTTCTAAGAAAGATGCTGAAAAAAGCACAAAAAAGGCTGCCCCTAAAAAAGCGGCGGCAAAAACCAAAGCGCAGCCAGCGGCAAAAAAGAAGGGCACCGCTCCTGCAACTAACACCTTTGGTGAGATGCAACCCGTTGTTGATGAAATTATTAAGAAAGGCAAAAAAGAAGGAAGCCTTTCTGATGACTATATTCAGTCTCAACTTGTCGATGTTGATAGCCCAGAATTAGACGCAGATGACGTTTATAAAGCTATTAGCGATGCCGGCATTACCATTGCCGATGAGATTGGCTCAGAAGAAATTGACCAAGATGAGGTCAATGATCTTCTTGACGAGGGCGATGATGGTCTTGAGGTGTCTGACGTATCAGTTGATGACGAAGAGGGCGAAGAATTCCAGTTCGACAATAAGACTCATTCAGATGTAGAAATTCGAGAAATTGACTCAATTCTGAGCAGCACCCAGCGCGCCACCAAGGGCAAAGGCAAGGCACGCGCACGCGCAAAGGCTAAGTCTGATGCTGCTGCCACCAGTGCTAAATCGGCTGACTCTGTTCGCATGTATCTCAAAGAAATTGGTAAAGTGCGCCTCTTGAAAGCTGAGGAAGAGAAGGACTTTGCTAAAAAGATTGAAGCCGGTACTGAAGCCACTTTAAAACTTGAGTCAATTGATGGCATTCCTGATGAGGTTTCGCTCATTAAAAATGGACTGAATAGCACCATTTTATCTATTAAGAAAAACTGCATGCGCGAAAATGAGTTTGGCGAGGTGGTCAATCGTTGTTCAGTTCTTGACGTTGAAGACAAGCTCCCCAAACTTGACAAGCCAGAGGTTGCCGAGGTTGCTGTGGTCGATGAGGGCATGCTCGACGAAGTAGAGCGTTTACGTTTGGAATCACAGAATCGCTTAGACGCAGCAAACGCATGTCGTTCTCATATGAGCGATTTGTCTGACGAAATCAAAAAACTTGCCGTAAATCCTGAAAGCGATAACGGCGATATTGATGTCCTCGTTCTTCAGGTTCTTGCGTACCGTGCAGAGGCATTCGCCCTTCTTGAAAAAGCGCAAGAATACTATGAGGAATTCTCAAAGAAGATTACTCGTGGCAAGATGCGCGTATTGATGCAGCAAGAGCAAATTGGTCTTGAGGCAAAGTCAAAGTTGGTTGAAGCTAACTTGCGTCTTGTTGTTTCTATCGCTAAAAAGTACGTCGGTCGCGGCATGTCATTCTTGGATCTGATTCAAGAAGGAAATCTTGGTTTGATTCGCGCTGTTGAAAAGTTTGACTATCGTAAGGGATTCAAGTTCTCGACGTACGCTACTTGGTGGATTCGCCAAGCAATTACCCGCGCTATTGCTGACCAGGCACGTACGATTCGTATTCCTGTTCATATGGTTGAGACTATTAATAAGTTGAGCCGTATCCAGCGCCAACTTGTGCAAGAACTTGGTCAGGATCCAACACCTGAGCAAATTGGTGAAAAGATGGAACTTCCTGCTGAGCGCGTGCGCGAAATCTTGAAAATTAGCCAGGAGCCTGTTTCTCTTGAAACGCCAATCGGTGAAGAGGAAGACAGCCAATTGGGCGACTTCCTAGAAGATGAACTCATACAGGGACCAGCTGAGGCTGCAAGCTTCACACTTCTCCAGGAAGCTCTCGATGATGTTTTAGGAGAGCTTACAGAGCGCGAGCGCGAGGTAATTGAATTGCGCTTTGGACTCAAAGATGGTCACCCTCGCACCCTTGAAGAGGTTGGCAAAAAGTTTGAGGTTACTCGTGAGCGCATTCGCCAAATCGAGTCAAAGACGCTTAATAAATTGCGTCACCCCAGCCACTCAAGCAAGCTCCGCGACTTTTTGGAGTAGGCGTGAAGCTTGAAGGTAGTTCCATCTCTTTGCTGCCTGCGCAGAGCAATCTTGCGCAGGCGGTAAGCGAGTATTACAGCGTCAATCGCGCGTTTCTTGAGAAGTTTGAGCCAAAACGTAGCGAGGAGTTTTTTACTCTTCGCTTTCAGGAATCTCAACTTGTCGAGGAAGAGCAACTGCGTTCAGAAAAGCGCGGGTACCGCTTTTATCTTGTCGAGAATGCGGAGCCACAAAAAGTCATCGGAACCATATCGCTCAGTAATGTGGTGTGGAAAGCATTTTGCTCATGCTTTATGGGCTACGGCCTTGACGCTGAGCACGGCGGGCGAGGGTATATGACTGAGGCTGTTAGTTTAGTCACAAAGCACGCGTTTGAGGAACTCGGTCTTCATCGTATAGAGGCAAACGTGATGCCGCGTAATAAAGCATCGTTGCGTGTGCTGGAGAAGAATGGCTACGAAAACGAAGGAATGTCTCGCAAGTATCTCAACATCAATGGGGTATGGGAGGATCACATTCACATGGTCGCGCTCAATGAAAAAGGTCAGACAAACGTCTGACCTTTGCTTTTGTTGGTGGGCCCAGCAGGATTCGAACCTGCAACCAAGGGATTATGAGTCCCCTGCGCTAACCGTTGCGCTATAGGCCCATGCGTTTTCACACCAAAAGATTTTAACAGATTTCTTGCGCAAAGATTTGCGTAGAACTTTGAGCGGATTTAGAAAATTTACTTGCAACTACCAAGCGTCTTGCAGTATACTTTTCTCTCGTGCAAAAGTCACTCCTCGGTAGCTCAATGGCAGAGCATCTGACTGTTAATCAGAGGGTTGTAGGTTCGAGTCCTACCCGGGGAGCCATTAAATTTTCAGACCTCATTTGAGGTCTTTTTTTATGCGCTCATCTTTCACGATACAATTATGAGGTAGAAAAGGAGCGAATCTCATATGCGCGTTCTTGTCACTGGTGGTGCGGGATACATAGGATCGATTACAACACGAGCTCTTATTGAGCGCGGTTATGATGTATGCGTTATCGACACGCTTGAAAAAGGACATCGCTGGGCTGTCGATAAACGTGCAACCTTTTTTGAAGGTTCAGTTGGCGATAAAGACCTCGTTATGCTGGCTTTGCAGGGCGTTGATGCTGTCATGCATCTCGCCGGTTATATTGAGGTGGGCGAGTCTACGAGAGACCCTGAGCGTTATTTTCATAACAATGTTGACAATGCCAAAGTGCTTCTCGATTGCATGATGGCATGTGACATTAAGGCTATGGTGTTTTCTTCCACGGCAGCAGTCTACGGTCAGCCAAAACGAGTTCCCCTCCTTGAAGACGACGAACTGGCTCCCATAAACCCTTATGGTGAAAGTAAACTGCGGTTTGAGCAACTTCTTGATGAATACGCTCAAAAAGGTTTGCGCTCAATACGCTTCCGTTACTTCAATGTGGCAGGGGCTTGGCCTGATGGGTCGCTGGGAGAAGCTCACCATCCTGAAACTCACCTCATTCCCAATATTATCAATGCGTTTTTGACGAGCGATAAAGCGGTGCATATTTTTGGGGATGATTATCCTACCAAGGACGGCACGTGCGTTCGTGATTACATCCATGTTTGCGATTTGGCACGGGCTCATATTGCGGCACTTGAGGCGCTTGTTGCGGGAGAGCCAGGTGGCATATACAATTTGGGAAATGGACAAGGTTTCTCAAATAGAGAAATTGTTCACGCCTGTGCTCATGTAATAGGTCTGAGCGAGCGCGAAGAGGCTGAACGCGTGATAATTGACGAAAAACGTCACGGAGACCCTGCCGTCTTAATTGCTTCCTCACAACGCGCTTACGAACGTTTTGGGTGGAAGCCTCAATACGATCAGGTAAACGATATTATTTCTCACGCAGTGCTCTGGCACAAAAATCAACTTGAAAAGAAAGATAACTAATTTATGCTTTTACAGGTCGACTCTCTTACAAAATCTTTCGGTGAATCCGTACTCTTTCATGATGTTTCGTTCAAGGTAGGGCTCAAAGACCGTCTTGCTTTGGTTGGCGCCAATGGAGCAGGTAAAACCACACTTCTAGACATCATCATCCATGGCAATGGTCAAGATAGCGGAACAGTACAGTTCGGCAAAGACGTTGTTGTGGGCTATCTCGAACAAGAAGCAATCGAGATGCAGTCAGCAACTGTGCTTGAAGAAGTGCTCGCCACAAATGATGATCTTGTGATGCTGCAGCACAAATTAACCCTTCTTGAGGAAGAAATTGCTTCGCAGGATGATGAGGAGGTCCAAGCTGACCTTCTCAAGACGTATGGACGCCTTCAAGAGCAATTTGAACACGCAGGTGGGTACTCGCTGGAATCACGTGCTCGAGCCAGATCGGAAGAGCGTCG
>CALLZE010000079.1 GCA_937858655.1 uncultured Coriobacteriales bacterium | reverse complement strand
ACTCCTATAATATCCCGCAGGTATTTTGGAAAACGCGTAAGGATAACCTTCCTACAGATTTATATTTCAATTTCTGGCTCGGCGACGTTTATAACGAAAAGATTCCTCTGACTTTTGAAAATGTCGAGTTTGAATGCGATGGCAACAATTTTGAATGCGCTATTGGCGACGGAGCCATTCATATCAAGCCTTCCTCGAAAAAGCGCAATAAGGGCTTGTTAAAGGGAATCCGCGTAATTCTAACAATTATTGCGACTTTAATTGGATATGCGCTTGGTATAGTTTTAATGCCTTGGTTTATTATTGAGGCTTTGCTTTCGTTCATTGGTGTTGGCCAGCTTGAATCATCCGTGAAAAATCCCAATAAAATTCGTCGTATTGTGGGTCATTGCAATATTCGTTTTGCTTCATTTTCAAACAAGAAAATTAAGCTCAACAGTATGCTGCGTGGCATTTATATGGCGCTTTTTACTATCTGCAAATTATTCCCCTTTAAGAAAAATCAGATTGCCTTTATTTCGCATCGTCGTAGCGAACTTTCTGGCAACTTCGCTTTTATTCACAAAATTCTTGAGCAAGATAAGGACCTCCACATGGTCTATTTCTTTAGCAAGAATGTATCAATGGCCAACCCTTTCAAGATCTTAATGTTTTGTTATCTTTGCGCTTCAAGCAAAATTATCTTGCTTGATGAGTTTACGCCCCAGATTCATTATCTTGATTTGCGTAAGCAGACTCGCTTGTTCCAACTTTGGCACGCAACGGGTGCTTTTAAGACGTTCGGTTTTTCGCGCATTGGAAAGCCTAAGGGGTCTCCTCAGGATACGCGTAATCATCGCAGTTATGATTACGTTACGGTCAGCTCTTCCTACTGCATTAAGTGCCATTCAGAAGGTTTTGGCGTCGATGATAAAGTTATTGTGCCAACGGGCATTCCTCGCACTGATGTCTTTTTTGACAATGAATATGCAGAGAAAACAAGAACAGCATTTTTTGAAAAGTACCCTGAGCTCAAGGACAAGAAACTCATCCTTTTTGCGCCAACTTTCAGGGGCATGCTCAAAGAAGATGCGCATTATCCCTTCGAGCGTTTTGATGTTGACCGTATTTTGTCGCAACTTGATGATGATTACGTGCTCATTATCAAGCACCATCCCTTCATTGAGGCGAAGCACCCTGTGCCCGACGAGTACAAGAACCGGGTGTATGACTTTTCGCACAACACTGAGATTAACGATCTTCTCTTCGTTGTTGACTTAATCATTTCTGACTACTCATCGCTGGTATTTGAGGCGGCTTTGCTCAATATCCCGATGCTCTTTTATGTATTTGATTACGTGAAATATGTGCGCGAGCGCGATTTCTATTTTGATCTCGATATCTTTGCGCCAGGGAAGTTGGTGACCAAGCAGAAGGGCATCATTGACGCCATTAAACATCAGGACTTTGCTACCGAGAAGATAAAGCCGTTTGCCGAGATGTTCTTTGATAGACGTGACGGAAAATCAACTCAGGCTGTTGTTGATTTGATATATCAAGCGATGCGTGATGAGTAATCTTATGGATATAGGGGCTTTAAAGCGCTTGTGTCCTCCGGCACTCTTCCGGGCGCTTCAGCGCTTTTCGAATCGTTCGAATATTTCGATATTTAAACGGTGCTCTCAAAAGGGAATAAACGCACGAAAACTTGTTTTCCTGTCTCCGACTCGCGACAGTTTATCGGGTAACTTTTGGTTTATCTATGAGGCAATCAAAGACAGTGATTTTGAAATTGTCGTGCTCCTCGAAGAGGACCATCGTGACATGGGTCGTGTAATGCGTCATGTTGCGACAGCGCAGTATATTCTCGCTGACGATTATGTTCGCTATATGTATACGCTTCCTCTCGGCGACAAACAGAAGTTTATTCAGGTGTGGCATTCAACTGGCGCGTTAAAGCGGATGGGATTTAGCCGGATTGGTCGCGAAGGCTCAACTATCCAAGGGTCGCTGACGCACAGAAATTATACGGATGTCATTGTGAGCGCTGAAGGTGTTGTTGACAATTTTGCCGAAGCCTTTGGGATTGAACGTTCAAAGGTTCACCCCTATGGTGTTCCGCGTACCGATATCTTCTTTGACGAAGCGTACAAAAAGCAGACGCGCGAAGATCTACGCGCTCGCTTGCAGGTGGAACCCGATGAGAAGCTCGTTTTGTTCGCGCCCACGTATCGGGGCAATGATGTTCATGGTGCTTTTTATCCACAGGAATTTTTGAACGTTGATGCTCTTGCTCGTGCGCTTGGATCAGGGTATGTGATTGCGCTCAAGTTGCATCCTTTTATTAAAGAGCAGTTGCCCTTTAGCAATGGCGAAGGCGCGCGCGTTATCGATGTGGGAGAATATCGCGAAATTAATGATTTGCTCCTTGCTGCGGATATCCTTGTCACTGATTATTCGTCAGTCATTTTTGAATATGCGCTTCTGTCGAAGCCCGTTGTCTTTTATGCGCCTGATATGGGAGACTATGAAAATAAGCGTGACTTCTTTTATGACTATAGTGAGTATGCGTATGGTCCGCTTGTCTTGAATCAAGATGAGCTTGCGCAAAGCATTATGAGCGCTGAGACGATAAAGATGCTTGATTTAACGGCGTTCAAAGAGAAGTTTTTAGGCGCATGCGATGGACGCTCGACACAGCGGTTTGTCGAAAATGTACTTGTAAACGAAGTGAAATGAGAAAACGATGAAGAACTACTTGGTTCGAGCAGGTCAGTCACCGTTTGACATGTTTGGCATTGAAGAGGTTATTACTAGAAATTCTATTGGTGGTAACTCTGGTAACTTACTGTATGCGCAGAGCGTATTTCGCACCTTGATGGTTGGTGAGGATACCAACTTGGTACCAAACTACTATCGCTACGCTCCGTTAAGCCCCGCACGAGTCAATGAGCATTTTGATGCTTTTATCATTCCTCTCGCGGATGCATTCAGGCCCAATTATCCTGAACTGATCAATATGACCGAGTTTATTGAGCGTCTTACCATTCCTTGCGTGGTCATCGGGGTTGGCCTTCGCGCGCCATTTGACTATACACCAGGAAGACATTTTGATTTTGATGATGATGTAAAGAGATTTGTGAAGGCCGTTCTCAAGCGTTCAGCCAAAATCGGTGTACGCGGAGAAATTACCTCAGCGTATTTATCGTCTCTCGGTTTTAAAGAAGGCCAAGACCATACGGTGATTGGTTGTCCGTCCATGTACACTTTTGGACGAGAGTTGCAGGTCAAAGATGTGCCTCAGTCATATGACGCGCATGTCTGTGTGAACGCGACTGTCACCTCAAACATTACGAGAGCAAACAACTTCATATTCAAAGAAGCGCGAAAGTTTGCTGATTATCATTTTCTTCCGCAGCTTCACAGCGAGTATGTTCTCAACTATGCGGGCATGCGCTATAAGCACAAAAAGACAGGGTATTACCCTGATTCATTGATGAGCGCTGAAATGCGTGAGGGTCGAATTCTCACGTTTAATAATGCGCGCGCGTGGTCAGATTTTACGAGCACTGTTGATTTCAGTTTTGGCGGGCGTCTGCACGGAAACATCGGCGCGCTTTTGGGCGGCACGCCAGGGCTCCTCTTTACGAAAGATGCGCGTACGCGTGAATTGGCCGATTACCATCAACTTCCTTCAATCCCTGAGGTCGCAATTGAGGAAGACGCATCGATTTTTGACTATATCGAGAAGGCAGATTTCTCGACGTACAAAAAAATACATCCCGAAAATTTTGACCGTTACACGCATTTTCTCGATGAGAATGGCCTCGACCATATTTACAATCATGGGTTTGAGCGTGGCTCTGCGCCATTCGATATAAAAATGGAGCGCATCTATTCTCCTGACCCAACACCAAATGCGTGCGCTTTTAATGAGGTTGACATTTCTGCTCGCATGGAAAAGGTCGTTGAAAATGAGTATAAGCAAGCGCCAGTTAAAGCGCGCGCGGTTGCCATGGCTTATGGTTTAAAGCGGTAT
>CALLZE010000078.1 GCA_937858655.1 uncultured Coriobacteriales bacterium | reverse complement strand
CACTAAGCGTCGCCGCCGTGGGAAAAATCAAGGCACTCATGAGGCTGAGAAAAACACGCGCGGGGCTCAGCAGAGTGCATCGGATAAGCCGAATACTGACAGCGCAGGGCAGGCACAACCACAGCAAAAACAAGCGAACCCTAAGCGTCGTCGCCGTGGTGGAAGGCCTAAAGATTCTGCGCAGCGTCAAGGGAATCCAACCCAGCGTGAGCAAGGTGCTTCCGGCGAGGTTAAGATGCGACCGAGTGGAGAAAAAAGCTCAGCTCAGCGTTCATCATCGCCTTCTCGCACGGGCAGCGGCTCAAACCAACCTTCGGCACGCTCAGTTGAGCCGGGTCAGCGCATCCCGCGTCGCAGGAATCGTTCAAACGATTAATGTGCTTGTTTGCGTTTGGGAACGGGCGGTGTATGATGCGCTTACGCATCCCGTTTATGCGGTACGCATACGCGCAATCGAGTGAGGGTTGCGCGCGAGATAGGTTGTAATAAGATTAAGTGAAGGAGCGTCATTAGTGAGCGCTCCTTCTTTTGTGGCGCTATGACAGGCCTGCAAGACCCATGAGTCTATGCCGTGTCGCGTCAGTTCTTCTTCGCACGCGCTGAGAAGTTCCAGCGTAAAATGATGGGCGTCAATAGTGGTACGCACTTCAAATGAGCAATCGCTCTGTAAAAGTATGTTGAGCGACTCTGCGGCGAGCGCTCCCCAGGCGGCTCCCGCTCCGACGACTGCGTCGTACTGAGAGAAGAGCGTTTTATAGTCAAAACCAACCCAGGATGTGTAGTTGAGCAACTCGCGCAGCATTTCTGGTCGATAGCCCCCCGTGTGGAGGCCGAGGCTCAATCCTTTTTCAACAATACGCTTAGCGAGGTCCAGGGAGCCTGCTTGCATAAGGGGCTCTCCTCCAGATAGGACAATGCCGTCAAGGAGTCCGCAACGATTTTCGATAAAGTGCAGGACTTCTTGCGGCGTGTATGGGCTTTGATCGCAATTGCCCGACTGCATTTCACCGTTATGGCAATAGGGACATCGCCAAGGACACCCCTGCAAGAAGATGGTCGCGCAGAGGTTGCCTGGCCAATCAGCGGTTGAAAAAGGTGCCACGCCGGCAATCGTGACGGCGGGCACCTCCTGGTTTTTCGTTATGTTTCTTGTGAGTGTCATCTTATCTTGCGGTCAGCTTTGTCGGTGTCTTAAAGTTCTTACGATCGGCGTACTCTTGTTTTTTGCCGGTGTTGTACAGGCTTACGGGACGGTGGTAACCCATAACGCGCGTCCATACTTCACAGGCCTGCTCAATCCCTTGAGCAGCGCAATGGGGACACGTTGCTTGCTCACCATCGAGGTACCCATGATCAGGGCAGATTGAGAAAGTGGGGCTGATGGTGATGTAGGGCAGGCGGAAGCCCTCGAGCGAGCGCTTAACAAGCATCTTGCACGCATCAGCGCTTGAGACGCGCTCTCCCATATAGAGATGAAGCACAGTGCCTCCCGTATATTTTTTCTGCAACTCCTCTTGCATTTCGAGCGCGAGGAAGGGATCGTCGGTATAACCAACGGGCAACTGAGATGAGTTGGTGTAATAGGGGCGATCCTGGGTTCCCGCCTGGATAATGTCTTCGAATCGTTTTTGGTCTTCACGGGCAAAGCGGTATGTGGTGCCTTCCGCAGGGGTCGCTTCTAAGTTGTAGAGGTGACCTGTTTTTTCTTGGAACTCGACCATGCGCTCGCGAATGTGATCTAGAAACTCCGCCGCAAAGGCCTTTCCACGATCATCAGTAATGTCGAAGGCATCATCGAAAAAGTTGCGAATCATCTCGTTGATTCCATTGACCCCAACGGTAGAAAAATGATTGCGCAGGGTGCCGAGATAGCGCTTGGTGTAGGGGAATAATCCGTTGTCAATCAGGCGCTGAATGAGCTTTCTCTTAAG
>CALLZE010000077.1 GCA_937858655.1 uncultured Coriobacteriales bacterium | reverse complement strand
AAAGACCACACGCACGACCGCGAGCAAGACCGCCTACGCGCACCGCATTATCGCCAATTGCGACATGAATATGTGTCGCGCCCTGAGCGCAGCGCTCAAGTGTTTCACCCGCGCCTTCATCACAAAACGTAATTGACGCAACACCAGCGGCGCGTGCCGCGTCAGCAACCACTTTTGCATGGCCGCCGGCCCCGAGTATTAATAGCGAAATTGCATCTTTCACGTGCATATCCTCTGCTCTCTCACACTCCGATGTTAGTATACTCTTTCAACACTTTAGTTGTTTCCATTAAATGGCTCCATCGTTACGCGCTCGCCTGACGAAATGCCTTTACGTGAAAACACAACGGCAAAAGTTTGCCATATTATTGAACAGTCTAATTTAAATGAAACGGCGTCGACATATGAAACGTCGTAGGTAAACCGCGTCGCCCAATCAAGCGAGTTTCGGCCATTGACCTGCGCTAAACCCGTTAAGCCTGGACGCACCTCATGACGGCGCGCCTGAGTTTGAGAATAAAGCGGTAGATACTCAACGAGCAACGGACGAGGGCCGACAAAGCTCATATCACCTTTTAGTATATTGAACAGTTCAGGCAGTTCGTCGAGCGAACTATTACGCAAGAAAGCGCCATAGCTCGTCAACCGCGCTTCGTCGGTAGACACGGCTTGCGCGTCAGTCAAAGGCGAGCTGCTCTGTGGCTCGCACACTTTCATCGTACGAAATTTATAGAGTTTAAAAGGTTTGCCTCGAAGACCTGGGCGCTCTTGTGTAAAAAGAATGGGACGACCTAAACATGCAATCGAAGACAATGCAATAATCAGAAGAATCGGCGAAAACACAACAAGCAGAAGAGCGCTCAAGATAACATCAAGCACACGTTTTACCTGCAAATATCTTTTCGTCGAAGCCGGCATAGTACAATAATTATACTATGCATGCGCGAGGAGGCTGACATGAACACCGTATCTGTTATCATCCCATTATTCAACAAACGTCAATATGTTGATGCATGTCTTGGCGCGCTGCTTCAGCAGACCATTAAGCCAACAGAAGTTATTGTTGTTGATGATGGCTCCACGGATGGATCGCTTGATTTGGCCCACGCGCACGCAGCAAAGTTTCTTGATGAATCAATAGCCTACCAAATAATCGAAGGCGAGCACAAAGGTGTTTCGGCCGCGCTCAATGCCGGTCTCAAAGCGGCAACCTCAACATACGTATCGCGTGTTGATGCCGATGATCTTGTGGCTTACAACTGGCTTGCCACCATGCTCGCTCAAGACATTGCCCACAAACCGGTAAATCTTCGCTGTCTTCACCAGCGAGTGCCCAAGCACGCAACCACTGAATCCATAACGCGTCTGATAAAACAACAGGATGAGGACAACTCTTTTTCTGCCTCTGAAGTTGTTTCTGGCAATTTGCTCTTCGAGCGCTTGTTTAGAGACATTGATACAACTTTAATGAGCGCCTGTGGCATGCTCTATGTCCGCAAAGAATTAACTCAAGCGCACATACACTTCTGCGAAGACCTTGGCCACACAGAAGACCTCCTTTTTAACGCGACGCTTTTTGCGCATAATACGCCGAGCATTCTGGTCAATAGACCGCTTTACTTTTATAGACAGGTGCCCGACTCTCTTTCAAAAGTACCAACATCACTCTTTTCTGATGTCGCTTTACTTGAAGAAAAACTCAATGAGCTAAGCGAGAATTCCGCCACAGCAACGGTTGCCAAGGCACATCGCAAAGATGTTTTGCGCTATCTCTGCTGGTATTACAGTATCGCGTTACTTGAAGAGGAGAAAAACCGCTCAAAAGAACCGAGCTATGCAGAGCGCGTTGAGCAGGCTCGTGCATCTTCTCACATCGATGATGTCTTTGCTCAGGCAAACGAATTGGGCTCCACGCCTCAACTGGCAGGCAGACTCTACAGTTTGCTCAAAAATAAACAGTACGCGCAACTACAATTAGCCGCGCGTACCATAAATGTTGCTCGAAGTGCTCGTCGCGCTCTCAAGGCGCGCTCATAACATATACTTTAATTAGTTTTCAGTAACGACACAAAACCCATAAGCCTATCGTGCGCTTGCTCCTGCTGCCGAGTGACATGATACACATATATAATTGTCTCCAGGCTTGACCGACTTTTTAAAGTCTGGATTAAAGTAGGTATGACACAAGCCGCAGTCCTTGTTTTCCCACATTCCCGACGTGTGCGTTTTATTAAATTTATTCTCACTAGAGTAATGGAATGGAAAATCGCCGTGACATTTCTTGCAATCAGCATTATTTTTATGGCACTTAGTACATTTTGACGTTTTGTTCCAAACAGCGCTTGCGGCATCGTAAGCATGAAGGCCCGTAGTCATAAACTTCTTGCTATGCGGCATGCGTACGCCACCGTGACAAGAGTCGCAACGTGCCGAGTTGTGGCATCGATAACAGTCCATCGTAATATCGTGTTCTATGCCATTTACGGGTTTTACACGTGCCGCAGAAGCAGCTGCAAAGTTCTTCGTATGACACGTTGAGCACTCTGAAGAAGCCTTAACGCCATCGTGGCAGACAATACAGACGTCCATGCCCTTTGAATACTCAATTTGACCTGAAGCTGACTTCGTGTGGCAATCTAGACACTTTGTACCGCTCTTCATAAATTGTGTATGCTCAACACGAATTCCCGACGTAATATTGGTTGATACGTTTTTGCGTATCGACTTATGGCACTGAAGACATGACTGTGACGAAACCCCGCCATAGGTAGATCCCATCTTGCCAGTTAACGCTTCTGCATCAATTACCTCGCCAGAGCCAAGGCCGCTTTGCTGTGTAGCATTCTCCTTTTGCGCCATATCGGCACCCACAAGAATATGAGAAGCACGAGGAAAGAGCGAGGTCAGTGAGCGAGCCATAAAACCTGAAGGTTCATGACAAGAAATGCATTCAACGCCTTTATGAGGGCCCGCTGATGAAAAAGCCTTCTCGTGGATGGTCGTTTTGTGACATGACGCGCACATTTTATTTGTGCCCGTTGCAAAATTTATGGTGAATAGAAGTAAGAAGAACGTAGCAATGGTTACCATAGAGATAAACCAACGAGACTCAATACGATCTGTTTTTAAAATTTCCGGAGCGTGCTCAGGGTCTTTCTCGATAAGCAACTTATTAAAATCTTGTCGCTGCTGTTTTAAGACTCGATTATCGTTTCGTCTCAATACCAACCATAAAACAATAACGAGAATAATCGAGAAGATGTTTATCAGAAATAGGCTCGACATGATCGTTGCAACAGGATCTGCCTGAGGTGCGTAGAATACCTCAATAACGCGACCGACAACCTCCTTCAACGAAGGATACGAAAGCCTGCCGCTTATAAAAGCATCGTAGAGGTCACTAAAGAATTTACTCATTGAGTCAAACATTAGTTACCCCCCTTCGCCCTTTGATACGATGTTTTTGCGCCACCGGGGTGAATGTGCTTTGAATGGCAGTTCGTGCAATCCGTCTCATTATGACAAATCGAGCACGAAGGGTCATCGTTTGTCTGAGCAACATCAACGTGAGTTCTTATGAAGTCTTTAGGATGCGGCATCTCGTATCCACCGTGACAGTCGGAACAGAAGGTTGTCGCATGACATGTGATGCAATTTTGGCCTTTTGATTGTCCATATTTGCCATGTTCAGAGAAAAAGTCTTTTTTGTGAGGAACACCAACGCCATGGCACTTTGCGCACATACTGTCAGCGTGGCAGACGCTACACGTATCGAGATTGCCCATGCCATGAGTCTTCTTCCAGTTAGGGCCATGAGTAATCTGCCAACTACTGGTTGATTTAATAGCTTGCGATGAACGTCCTACGTGACAAAGTGAGCACTTCTTATCTGAAGAAATTTCCTTATGGCAGCTAAAGCATTCATCCATGGTATACGTTACATTTGTAGCCGAATCATTAACCGTGTGGCCCGAGTTGCCATGACAGCTTACGCAGCTACTTGCCGTGGCGCACTTATCATGATTAATTCGTATGCCATTATTAAGCGAAACGCCGCTGAGTTTGATATGACAACTTTTGCACTTTGAGTCATAAGAGGAGTCCGCATCAAAGTTCGCTTGAGAAAAAACGGGTGCGACCATCCCGTAGGCCACTTGTGCGCCAAAGGCTGCCCTACTGACAACACCCTTTCCTGCATGACACTTAATACATGCCGTATCTTTGTGAGCAGAGTGTGAGGGCGTGATGCGAATGTCTTTCTTGGCCTTTGGCCCAACATGACAACGCTCACAATTTGGTGGAAAGATTGAGTAAAAACCAGCAAAGAGCAACGTCAAAACAAACACCGAGAAAAGTGTGAGGACTGCAATTCTGATTATGTGTTTTGCCTTATTCACAAATTCTCTCCATTATCTCAACGTAATGTTTTTGTGACACTTTATGCAGGTGCCATCCACGAGCATATCGTTAATGTTCGTTTGGGCAGCGCTCACAGTTGCTTCACCTGAGACCAACCAATCGGCCTCAGAGTTAGCGATAGCTTTCACAATGGGCTCTGCCGTATGATTGTCAGCATAATTTGCGCTCGTCATCCACAAACCATAGCGAGTTTGGTCGTTATTACTGGTAACGCGCGTTGTAGTTGACACGTCAGGTTGCTGCGTAAAGTGGTTAAAGCGACCCACGTATACGTCAATACCTCGATTGGCGTGTGGCCAAATTGTTGAGTTTGTAGAAACACCAACGACGTCATGGCATCCCTCACATGTAGGAATGTATGTGCTGACTGATGTGCCGACAGACAGGTGTCCTTTGTAGGGCGATGGCGAAACGAAGTCTGAATTTGCAACCGACCGCGAGGAGGCACCATGACACGGATAGCATACATAACCCGTTGCATATGCCTTCATGCCTTGGTCAAGTGAGTCAAGTGACACAGCGGCGACACTTGAGCCATCAACGCTCTGGAGTGTCATCAGTGGATTTCCACTCGTATCTTTAGGAATGTTACCCGAGGCAATGGCCGCATCAATAGCGGCGTCCAACGCCGGGACAGAGCCTTGATTTGCCAAATTAAACTTTCTAACTATCGCATACTTTGACGTGTAGCTGCCACCATGGACCGGCCCGTGACATCCAGCAGAGTTACAGTCGGCTCCATCAGCTGTCATATGTGGACCTGAACTGATACTGCCAAACTCTATAAGACGAGACGTTGCGTTTGAGCCACTTGAGGCATGACATGCGATACAAGCGTTTGAACCAGGGAGCAAGTTGTTGTCATAACCTAGACCAATAGCAGTA
>CALLZE010000076.1 GCA_937858655.1 uncultured Coriobacteriales bacterium | reverse complement strand
GGGAATCATTATTATTTTGGGAGGCATGGTTTATTGGAAGCGCGCCTTGCTCAGTGCCGCTTTAAGTGAAAAGCGCACAAAGCGTCTTAAATTTTCCGCCCGCGAAAAAGCCGCCTTCACAGTGGGCATCATCATTTTGGTGCTCACTTTTTTGGGCTCAACGCTCTATCCGCCCGTCTCCTCAGACGCACTCGAAATATATTCCTTGCGCACGTTCATGTGGCAACAAAACGCCTCGAATGCCTTTTTTCCAACGTACGCCTACGCCATGCTTTTTTCGTCAACGCTTGTCGACAACATCATTGTACAAATCAATATTCTGAGCAATTCAGAAGTGTTCGGCTCGCTCATTCAGTGGTTTTCACTTCTCGGATGCGGCGTGGTCTCATCACTTATTGCGCAATCATTGGGCTGCCGCAAAAAAGGACAGATAATTGCAGCCTTGGCCGCGCTTTCTATGCCCCTCGCTGTTTTGCAATCCACGGGCCCAAAGCATGATTTGACCACCGCTTTTTTTGCTTCGGCGCTTGTCTTTTTCATCGTGCGGATCGTTCGCAACGCCAAAGGTAGCCTCACGCTCGCGCAGTTCATTCTTGCCGGTCTTGCTTTTGGCCTCTGCGGCCTCGGAAAAACTACCGGCATACTCATTTGTCTCCCCTTTTGCCTTTGGGGATTTGTTCATCTCATACGCGCCAAGAAATTAGTCCTCGCATTTAAAGGCCTAGCCATTATCACCTTCTGCTTTTTCTTGATATTTGCCCCAACTTTGAAAATGAATTCAACACTGCTTGGTAGAGACGTCTTTGGTCTGCATGCCCCTGGAATGAACCACATTCTTGTCAGAGACACCAGCCCCAAAGATCTCTGCACCAATGCCATACGCAATATGCTCATGCCCTTTTCGGCACCGATGGGCCGCGTCAATATGGCAATAACAACAATCGCGGAACGCTCATGCAAAACGGTGGGGCTCGATCTCAATCAAAGCGCAAATAAAGAAAATGCTGCTACAACTTTTGAGCTTTCAACGCACCCAACAAACCCCGACATGGCGGGAGCATTCTTCTGGATGCTTTGGCTAATTATTTCACTCATCCTTTTAGGCTTGTTCAGAGTTCACAGTAAAGGCCTTGGCGCCTATCTTGCGTGCTTTGCAGTCGGTGTGTGGGCACTCGCTATTTTGATTGTATGGCAGCCCTACATTAACCGCACATTCCTGCAAGTCCTCATGTTGGGAGCCCCACTTATTGGACTTGCATCAGAGCGTGCGCAAGAGCAGAAACTATCCAACGTCATTTTTCTCTTATTACTCGGAACCAATATTGCATTTGCCTGCCTCCTCGCGCTCTTTAACTCGTTCACACCACTTTTACCACAAAATGCTTTGCCCGGAAGGTCATCGGCAAGTAGCGTGGGGTTCTGGAACACCTCAACTGATGACCTCTATACGGCTCAATTGTTACCAGACCTCACGAAGCGCCAGAAAAAAATCATCGCTCAAATTAATGCTTACACGCCCACCCGCGTTGGAGTTTGGGCCGACGCAAAAACACGCATGCCTATTTATTCAATAGTGCATGCCTTGAAGAAATATCGTCCCGAGATTTTAGGTGATTTGGGTGTTTGCTCGAGCCATTTTCAACCGCAAAAGCACATGAACGCATTTCTGAGCGAACGCTCGCTCATCCTCTGCTTTAGTTACACACAGGATGGCTACAAAAACTGCAACGCGCCGTCTCAATGCGCAGTCATTTCACAAGTATACTTTCCTGAAATTGGAGCGTGGGCGACCGTCCTCAAGCCCTAAGGTCATGTTGGCTTGAACACTAACGCAATGGCGCTTTGCGAACTTAATGCTCTCTCGATTGAAGCATCGAGGCAGACCAACTCGACACCGGCAAAATAAGAACTGATAATGCGCACAGCTCAAGTTGCATGAACGAGTAATCCCCCGCAATACGGTGTCTCTTATTTTCTTTGAGAGAGACTCGAAAAGGGCTTCAGCTCATAAGCCAAACACACCAGAGCAAAGAGGGTGATTGTGAGGGAGCGATAGGTAAACCAAACATGATTAGTCGAGTGGTCAGCCAAGGCAAGATACCAAACCAAGGGATAAAGGCCAACGATAAAACAGTACGCAAAATTCTTAAAAGATGGCTTAAACGAGTTAATAAGCCAAACCAGCGCAAGCGTCAACAGTATCAAACAGAGAGCACTGATAACAACAACTTTCCGGCGTGTCACATCCTCGCCAAAAGCTACGCGCGGAAAGTCACTCAACATGGCAAAGTTTGCACCGAGCGCCGCAAACTTGTACCCCAGCGATTCGCTTTGAGCGGTTCTCGTGGCTAAACCTGTTGATACACTA
>CALLZE010000075.1 GCA_937858655.1 uncultured Coriobacteriales bacterium | reverse complement strand
GTGTCCGAAACGATATGGTACGGAGCTATATAGTGACTGACAAGAATTGATATACCGACGCCGATTGCTACATAGATAAGGCGTTCGATGCCGAGCGATGAATAGTCGCCCGAAATAATTGCCATTGAGCCAAGCGCCGCAAACGAGGTGCACGTAACCTGAAAAGCGCGCGCTGATTTGGCGCGTGAGTAGATGATGTCGGCAACCATGACGAGCGTAAGTTGCAGCCATGTTGAGTCAACAAAACCGAACACAATCATAAAGATGACCGTTGCGATGACCGTGCCCTTTGCGCGTTCGCGACTGCGGTTGCGGGTGTCTTCAACATAGGGGCGCAGCAAAAAGGCGACCGTGTATGCGAGCCACTGGCCATTCTTCACACCGGTTATATGGGTGATGAACAGCAGCAGAGAAACCGTAATCGAAAGTTTGAGCGCAAAATTAAGGCGCAACTTGTCAGGTTTGAGCGCTTGCCCCACTTCGCTCATCCATTGGGATTTCTTTGTATTGATGCGTTGCTGGTTAGGGTTTTGCCCCGCCTGGCCAATCGCTTTAAGTTGGTGGCTGGCTAGCGAGCAGGTTTCGAGGAGTTCATACATTTCTATCGACATGTTTTCAAGGCGGGAGTACTTCTCAACAAAGGCGTTGAGGCCTTGGATGATAGTGCCAAACGACGCAAAATCGCTGACGTGGGCATTGATGACATCGAGCAGCTCCGCGAGCTCTGTGAGCATGGCCTGCTCCTCGGCGGTTGCGGGTCGAGAGTGTTTAATCTGCTGGATAACGACCACAAACCGCTCGAGTGCTAGCGCAAAGCTGATACGCATTTCGTCGAGCACGCGCGTGGCGTGATTATTTTTTTGTGTGCGATATATCAGCGCAAATAGAGCGTGGAGCGCCTCGCGAATTTCTTCGGTGCTGGTGTAGGTGTAGTCGTCGCTCACAGTGCCCGCAAGTTCGCGAGCCTTGTTGGCGACAAGGCCCAGCATGTGCTGGAATTGCGCTTTGATGGTGTGCGATTTGCGTGAGCGCTGAAGTGCAAAGAGCGCAGCAATGAGAATGATAGTTCCTGCGGCAATTGCGACAATGCGGTCGGTGATATGCGCCATGGCCTCAGGCGAATTGAGCAGGTAGAGATAGCCAATCATAGCAGGCGAGTAGAGCTGATTTTGGAAGGTACCAAAGAGAAAGTACACGAGACAGAACAGCGATATAAGGTTAATTGCGAGACCCGCATATGGATTCAGGCCGGCAAAAAATGAAGCCGTGCCGATAAAGCAGCTGACTATAACGATGCCAATGCCGTCGCGTAGCGGCGTGACGCGCATTTGGTCGAAGCGAGAGATGATAACGAGGGCCGAGAAGAAAGTGAGGCCAACTGCGGCATTCTCGTGCCCAAATAAAAACCGAAACCCTGCGACAAAAATCAGCACGCAGGGAATTGATATCCAATATGGTAAAGGTTTGCTAGTATCCACCTTTCCAGTGTAGCAAATTTGGCTGGGGCTGAATAAGGCTATCCCTAAAGAGAGCCCTTTTAGCTTTTTGAAGTCTGCCAGTAATTATGAGTTGAGATTATTAATAATTACGGGCGCTAAATAGAGGGGCTTTAGCTCAAGCATATCCTTATGAGAAATGTCTTTTTGAGAAAAGAGTATGCGCCTAGATATGGCTTTCGAGTATTTCTTTGAGAATTCATCAATTGATTTATGGTTGTTATTATTTGAAGATTTAACTTCAATCGGAATGATTTTTGTCCGCTCTTTAACTAAGAAATCAATTTCATAGGGGCGGGATTTCCCTTTGGGTGTCCAAGTATGGTAATACAGATTTTTGCCAGAACTTGCAAGTATTTGAGCCATGGCATTTTCATACAAATATCCAAGGTCTGCACTGAGGCTATCGCTGAGCAGTTTTGCATATATCTCGGTATATGATTGCTCTTCGCTGTTAAACATCATAGTGACAAATAGGCCGGTATCGGCCACGTACAACTTGTAAGCCTCAAGGTTTTTTGTTTGAGAAAGAGCAACGCTTGGGTTTGTTGTGTTGTAGCAAGGAAGCACTGTTTTTGAGTCTATGATGTCGAATAATCGCTCGCTGTCTTTGTTTGTTGTGCGTTTACCAATGGCAGAAGAAATGCGGAATTGACTCTTCTTTGCGGCCAATTGCGCTGGAATAGATTCAAAAATTGCTGAAGTTCGCCCACTAGGGTCAATCTTTTTGAAGTCTGATTTGTACAGCTCAATGATCTCTCGTTTTACGTGGTCAATCTCTTCAAAAGATGCACCATTTACATAGTGCGCGACTGCCTGAGGCATACCCCCAACGGCCATGTAGATGCGAAAATCGCGCATGAGGCTTCGGTTTGTCGCATTGCCAACGGGCGTATTGGTAGATTCAATCTGCTTGACATGATTGTAAGTATCAATATTTCTAGCCCAGCAAAACTCCTCATAATCTAAGGGGTGAATTTCGATGCGGTGCTCTTCAGAAGGGATGACAATGTCTTTTACATTCTTTTTGATTGATATGAGTGAGCCTGTCTCGATGTAATCGTAGCGCCCATCCGCAACTAAGTATTTGATTGCCTGGCGCACTTTTGGAGCAAGCTGTATTTCGTCAAAGACTATGACAGATTTTTCTGGTGTAAGCGAGACGCCAGTTTGCGCTTGTAGACGGAGGAAGAATAAGTCGAGGTTTGCTATGTCATCAAATACAGTCAGCATATCTTTTGAGATGTTTGCAAAATCTATGGCAATGTATGAAGCGTATTCGTTTTGGGCGAAATGTGTGGCAATAGTACTTTTGCCAACGCGTCTAGGACCCTCAAGAAGCGCCGCATAGGAATTGCTGTAGTTATTCTTCCAGTTGAGCAATTGAGCATATGCTTTTCTTTTAAACATAATACACCGCATTAATTTTCATATAGTTACGTTTTCGCAAGGTATTATACGCCAAAAAGTTACGTTTTCGCAAGGTCTAAGATAGTGTAAAGTTACGTTTTCGCAAGAATATCAGCCCCAAAAAGCAGGCGAAATTCTGTGATATAGATGAGGACACAGGGAATTGATATCCAATATGGTAAAGGTTTGCTAGTATCCACCTTTCCAGTGTAGCAAATTTGTTTACCCTTGTGACGAGAGGGTAGCAGGAGTCGCTCTGCTAATCTGATTGGGGATTGTGTGTGGCTTATTTCAAGTGAACTGTGGAGAAATCTGCCTCATTTTTCTTCTATATACATCATTTAGGTATAAAATGATGTAGTAATTTATTTAATGATGTAGAAAAGAGGCTATATGAGGCAGTTTGAGTATAGCAAAATGCCTGAAGGGTTTTTGACTCCAGAGACCATGGATTTGGTTGCGGCTATTCATGAGAGTCGAGGTCGACAGGAACTTCACCTTGCAGCCAAGCGTGACGTATTGGATGCTTTGGTCGCAGTGTCAAAGATCCAGTCTACCGAGTCTTCCAACCGCATCGAGGGAATTCGCACGAGCGACAGGCGCCTGCGTGCGATTATGTCCGATAAGGTCGCTTTGAAATCTCGTGACGAGGAAGAGATTGCTGGTTATCGCGATGTATTAGACAAGGTTCATGAGAGCTATGAGTACATCGATGTAACACCCAGTGTAATTCTTCAGTTGCATGGCAACTTGTACCGGTACACCCCATCTTCTTTGGGTGGGCATTTCAAGATTGGGGATAACGAAATCCGCGAACGAAGGGCTGACGGAACTGAGTATGTGCGATTCAAGACGGTTCCTGCGGTTGCCACCGAAGATGCGATGAGACATCTTTGCAAAGCTTATAACGAGGCTATTGAGAATGAATCGTTTGACTCGTTGCTCCTATCCTTGTTATTCGTATTCGACTTTACATGCATTCACCCTTTCAATGACGGTAATGGACGCATGAGCAGACTGCTCACCCTGTTATTGTTGTATAAGGCGGGATACGTGGTAGGCAAGTATGTATCTATCGAGAAAGAGATTGAGCGCACAAAGGGTGATTACTATGATGCCTTAGCCGCGAGTTCTGATGGGTGGCATGATGGCTCCAACAATCCGGGGCCGTTTGTGCGCTATATGCTTGGCGTGGTGTTGGCGGCGTATCGTGACTTTGAAAGTAGAGTATCTTTGGTGACGTCTGCAAAGTTGACAAAGGCAGAGCGCGTCGAGGCGATTCTTCGCGAGGGTGTTGGTAAAGTGACAAAGGCTGATATTGTTGAAACCTGCCCAGATATTAGCAAGATAACCATTGAGCGCGCGCTTGCTGAACTTCTTGAAGTCGGAAAAATTGAGAAGGTCGGTGCCGGTCGTGCAACTGGATATGTGTGGAAGGGCTAGTGCAATATTTTGAAAAGCGAGGACAAAATTAGTGGAGATTTTCATTAAGTATTGCTCCGTGGTTTTGACCCTGGCATTACCTTAATATTTATCTTATTTTTACACGCCGTCCGAAAGCTTGGACTGGATTTGTTTGCGGTGTGGTGCCGTGTCTCTAGCGCATGGGGGACTAACAGGTAGGATCTTGATGTCACTATCTGTCGGTGCGATGGTACACCAGTAAGCGTATCGAATCCAAAGAGAGAGTTTTTAACGTGCGTGTAAAATACCCCTCGCATCTAGTATGCGAGGGGTATTAATTATGCGCATGCGAATTAAAATGCGTCTCGAAGGAGTTGCCAGTTTCCATCAGATCCGTCATCTGAATATTCATGTTCGAAATCGCACATTACGAGCATTTGTAAATCTTTATCGAACCTAACGAATCCGCCGTGTAACCCCTGTTTTTCGCAGTAGTTTTTTAGGATCGCATGCTTCTTGGCAGAGTACCTATCAATGTCATCGTTGGTGTTTGCGCTCATGCCACCTTTGACTTCTATCACCGAAAAATCGACTGTTCCGTCAGCTTTTTTAACGGCAACCAAATAGTCCGGGTAGAATGCTTTTTGTTTGCCTGAGTTATCGGTATAGACGATAGATAGATACTCGCCCCCTTTGTCGCCGTTCTTGTACCACCACTCCACGTTAGAGTTTGGGTTTTCACAATAAAGTTCAAACTGACGCTCGCCCGATGATCGTGGTTCAGCCGACATTAGGTAAGACTCATATACATTTCTTTCTGCAATATCTTGGTTTTTACTGCCTTTGTCATAGGTGAATAGACACTCCTTGGGGAAGTAGAAGGTTTTTTCTTCAATGGAAAGCCCAAAAGCAAACTGTGGATCAGAATCGATACTTGCTAGAGCGTCGCGCACATCTTCTTTTATGCGATCCTTGTTGTTTATAAGGAAGTGATACATTTCTGTTATGTCCAGTGTGAGCAATGTCAGACGCCTATCCTTAGAAAGCTTGGTATCTAGCCTGCGTTTGTCGAACAATGCGCGTAATACCGCACCGCAATGTGAGTAGCCATCTCCTGCGCCAAATCCTGTCTTTAGCGCAAGATGGTATAAGGCGTTGTTGTATTCATCGTGCAGTGTCCGCTTTGTGGCTCTTACATCAACCCGTATCGTGGTAAATGTTGAAAAATCCTCGTGTATGATATCAGCGGTGAAACCGGATTGAGTAGTATCTCCGATTGTGTCTTTGAGGGAGTACCCCTGTCTAGCAAGTAGCTGCTTATTCTGCTCGTAGTCTGATCCTAGCCCATATTTGCGAACGAAGTAATCATGGATTGCTTGACGAGCCAAGCGGTCATTCCCGGTAGAGCCGAATGCGCTTTGCTGTTGACTCTGAAATGTTATGTCTTTATATTGGGCTTTTAA
>CALLZE010000074.1 GCA_937858655.1 uncultured Coriobacteriales bacterium | reverse complement strand
GAAGCGCGACAACCTCCGCCTGTTTGCGTGATCATAAGTGCGACCTTATGTGTATCCCACTTGCCGCTCTTGAGCGCATCGATAAACTGTCCAATAACGAGAAGCGCGGGATAACAGGTATCGTTGTGCACATACTGGAGTCCCAGTTGCGCAATATGAGGACCCTGATTATTGAGGACATCAACCTTGTAGCCATTTACCTGAAAGACCTTTTGCATCATCTTCCAGTGAACTGGCAGCATGTTAGGTACTAAGATTGTGTATTTATCACGCATCTCGGCAGTAAATTCGGGCATGTTTATTTCTTCGAGTGGCGGAAAGTTTTGAGAGTCGTGTGAGCTCATGAGCGCTCCTTTTTTATGGCCGCAAACAGGCTTCTTAAACGAATGGTGATAGCGCCAAGGTTCGAAATTTCATCAATTTTAATCTGAGTATAAATCTTGTCACCCGCGCGCAAAATTGAACGTACTTCATCGGCAACGATTGCGTCAACACCGCAACCAAATGAAACAAGTTGCACGAGTTGCATATCCTCTTGCGTTGAGACATAGCGCGCCGCGGCGTAGAGGCGAGAATGATACGTCCACTGGTTAAGCACGTTTACTTTGAAGGGCTCGACAAGATGGCTGATAGAGTCTTCGGTTATAACAGCCGCTCCCTGCGAGACAATCAAATTGTCGACTCCATGGTTAATTTCGGGGTCAAGATGATAGGGGCGCCCAGCGAGGACGATTATAGGCATGTCGTGACTGCGCGCTGATTGAATGAGCTCGAGACCTTTGTTGCGTACGTCTTCGAGGTAGTTTGCGCGCGCCTTTGTCGCTTTATGCAGTGCTTCCTTTACTTCGATAAACGATACCGCAATACCCTGTTCATTGAAGGAGGCGGTCAGTTTTCTTGCTAGGTCTCGCATGCGGTGCACACCGATATACGGATAGAAGAAATTGTGCTCATCGATATGCGGAATGTTTGCCGATACTACCTCAGGGTAATAGGCAACAACGGGGCAATTGTAGTAATTATCACCGAGACCCTCGTCGAAATTGTAGGTCATGCAGGGATAAAAAATGAAGTCAACATTTTGCTTGAGCAAGTATTCAATATGTCCATGAACCAGTTTTGCGGGATAGCAAGCTGTGTCCGAGGGAATGGTATGCTGTCCTTCTTCATAGAGTTCGTGGCTTGAGAAGGGTGAGACCTCAATTGAGTAGCCAAGGCTCGTAAAAAACGCGTTCCAGAAGGGGAGCATTTCGTACATATTCAGCGCGAGGGGAAGTCCGACTGTGCCCTTAGGGTTTTTAGGCGCGTTGGTTCGCAGCGCGGTGATGACATCTTTTTTGTAGCGGTAGAGATTGTATTCTTCATTTTGTTTGTCAGTTTTCAGCGGTCGATCACAACGGTTTCCACCGATGTATTTTGAGCCATCGCTGAACTGATTTATGGTGAGCGAACAGTGATTGGTGCATAAGCGACACGTGACGCTTCTGACGGCATGTGAAAACTCTTCAACCTGTTGACGGTTGAGCGTCATGCTATCATCGCCGCCAATTGAATCGCGCGCATAGAGCGCTGCACCGTATGCCCCCATTAGACCAGCAATTTCTGGACGAATGACGCTACGACCAATCTCTTGCTCAAAAGCTCGCAACACAGCGTCGTTAAGGAATGTTCCACCTTGCACAACAATGTGTTTGCCCAATGCCTCTGTCGAGGTGGTACGAATCACTTTATAGAGTGCGTTTTTCACGACGCTTATACTGAGGCCAGCGGCAATATCTTCGACAGATGCTCCATTTTTCTGGGCCTCCTTAACGCTCGAGTTCATGAATACCGTGCAACGTGAACCAAGGTCGACAGGGTGTTTAGCAAAGAGACTTAAGGCCGCGAATTCCTCAAGCGAGTAGCCGAGTACCTCGGCAAAACTTTGCAAGAATGAACCGCAACCACTTGAACATGCCTCGTTGAGGAATAAATCGTCAAGAGCGCCGTCAACAATTTTGAAGCACTTGATGTCTTGTCCGCCGATGTCGATAACAAAGTCGACTTCGGGGCAAAACGCTTGTGCCGCTTTCAAGTGCGCCTGTGTTTCTACGATACCAAAATCAAGTTTGAACCCCTCTTTGATGAGTTCTTCTCCGTAGCCTGTGGAAGCGCTTCCCGTGATTCGGGTATACGGAAACTCATCGTAGAATTCAAGGAGATACTTCTTTACGAAAGTGAGGGGACTTCCTTCGTTGGGTGCGTATCGTTGGAAAATGATTGTGCCATCTTCGTCGATAACAACAAGCTTGATGGTGGTCGAGCCTGCATCAATGCCAAGAAAAGCATTGGGAGATTTTCCCGTTGTTGCTTTTGCGACGGCAGCATCTTTGTGGTCGATAATAAACTGCTGATACTCTTTGTCATTTTCGAAAAGCTGGGGTAGCGAGGCAAAGTGCTCTTCGGGCTTAATATTTTGTGCACTTTCGCTCAGAGTTTCGAGCGTTTGCGTGTGTTCGTTCGTCGCGCTTAAGGCTGCACCTAAAGCTACATAATAAAGCGAATTTTCGGGGCAGATACCTTGGGTTTGCAAAGTATCATCAAAACTTTCTCGCAACTGGTCGAGAAAAGTGAGAGGTCCTCCCAAATAGGCAATGGTTCCTTTGAGAGGGCGTCCTTGAGCGAGTCCAGCGATAGTTTGATTGACTACTGCCTTGAAAATGCTTGCGGCGATATCTTCTTTTTGTGCACCCTGGTTAAGAAGGGGCTGTACGTCAGATTTGGCGAACACTCCACAGCGTGAGGCAATAGTGTAGATGCGCGTATGCTTTTTTGCGCTTTCATTGAGCTCGGTGGGCGTCATTTTTAGTAACGTAGCCATTTGGTCGATGAAAGCACCAGTTCCGCCTGCACATGAGCCATTCATACGTACTTCAAGTCCGCCGCTCAGGAAGAGGATTTTTGCGTCTTCTCCGCCTAGCTCAATGACAATATCAGTTTCTGGCATGTACTTTTGAGCGGCAATTTTTGTAGCGTAAACTTCCTGAACAAAGAGCGTATCGAACTTTTCAGCAAGCGTCAGAGCTGCTGAACCGGAGAATGCTAATGAAATTTTTGTCGCAGGATTCACCTGTTGTTTGATGCGAATGAGCTCTTCATTAAGAGCTTCAATCGGTTTTGAAAAGTGGCGTACGTAGTTTTTGTACAAAATTGAGTTGTTGGCATCGAGAAGAAGAGTTTTGATGGTGGTCGAACCAATATCGACGCCTAATTTACAGTTAAGGTTTTGTTCCATTGAGTAGAGAGTTCCCTCCGAGATTTTTATATAAGTATAAATGATTTGCGATTAATTTTCACGTAAGCAGTGATTAAGAGATTCTTCAAAGTTGTTTAAAACCCTAAGAATAATGTAAGTGGGAGGAGGAATTTATGGAATTACTTGAGCGCTACAAAAAGCAGATTCTTATTGGAATTATTGTCGTTATTTGTCTTTTGGGCATCGTTGAGCGGTTAGGATTATTTCAAAGTAATAATTCATTGGATACGCATCCTCAAAATGACTTATCAGCAGCGAAAAAAGCGGCTGTTCACCAAAATTCGCAAGAAGCAACTATAGCAGTGTATGTGTCAGGGGAAGTGAAGCGCCCGGGGGTGTATGTGCTTCCCAAGGCTTCACGTGTGGGAGATGCGCTTGCTTTGGCGGGTGGATTTTCGTCTTCTGCGTGTACTAATGAAATAAATCTCGCGGCAAAAATCAAAGATGGCCAACAGGTTAACTTTCCTTCAAAAAAGGAGATGCGCGATGCCTCTCAAGGATCTGCTAACGGCGATGGTGGAGAATCGAACAGTTCTGGTACAGGCGGACAGTCTTCAGAGTCTTCAAAGGTAAACATTAATACCGCAAATCAAAGTGAGCTTGAAACACTAACGGGTATAGGGCCCGCAACTGCGCAAAAGATTATCGCATACCGCAACCAGCATAATAAATTTACTTCGCTTAATGATTTAAAAAATATATCAGGTATTGGCGACAAGAAAGTTGAGGCTCTTTTAGGTGAAGCAACTGTTCAATGAAAAGGGTTCTTGTTGCATTTTTCACTCATATTCTTAAAAAGGTGCCGCCACTTTTTATCATTTTTATATTAGTCTGGCTCACATGTTTTGCAGGAGCACGTCTTGAGGGCTTCGCAAATAATGGCAAAAATTCATGTCAAGAAACCGCGATTAAAAATGCAAAGGTTTCAATATGTTCAGACCCCTCAAAAGGGCAGAGCTCCTATAGCTCACTTGCCATGTTTGGTGATAAAAAATTAGTTTGTTTCTGGCCGTACGGAACACCTGAGAACTCGGTAGGTAAGTTGGGAGAAGTGTTCATAGTATCAGGTGAAATGGAGCCACTGAGCACTTCATCTTATGACAAGAGTTTGTCGAGGCAAGGTGTTACGGGAAAAGTGCGTATAGAAAATGTGCGCACAAAAATGTGGCCTTCTACAATATCAGGCCACCTGATGAAATATCGAAACACATTGCTCAATCGGGTGTTTTCATCGAGCACATCGATGGAAGGCGCGCTTGTTGCTGCGCTCGTGTTTGGTTATAAGACGCGTCTTTCAACGCTGCAGGAACTATTTAAAAACATTGGTTTAAGTCATATGCTTTCAGTATCTGGTTCGCATTTTGCACTTGCCCTAGGTTTTCTTCTGTACGTTTTATATTCGTTTGATTTACGACGTTCATCACTGGTTTGGATTTCCCTCATTTTTTCGCTGTGTTTTTATTATCTTACGGGAATGAGCATAGCTACTTTGAGGGCGTGCCTTATGGCGAGCGGAACCCAGCTCGCTTATTTTAGCCATCGAAGAATTGATTTACTCTCGCTCGTGAGCCTTACAGGTATTTTGGTCCTAGTGTTCGATCCCCTCAGCGCTACATCGCTCAGTCTTCAACTATCATTTTCTGCTGTAATCGGTATAGCGCTTTACTACGCAAACCTTTCATCGTATTTCAAAAAGCGATTTCCTCTGATGCCATCGTGGATTGTTGAAAGTATTGCTTTAGGGATTGCGGCTCAAGTTCTTACCATTCCTCTTATACTCATCACCTTTCGTGCCATATCACCGCTTAGTGTGCTTAGTACACTTGTCACAACTGCGCTCTTTGAAGTGATTATTGTAGCCGGCGTTTTATTGATGTTTGTTGCGCCGTATTCAACATTACTGAGTCATTTGGTTCTACGTATTGCGCAGATTACTTCGCATCTGATTGTTGAATGCGCTTTAGCGCTCTCTAATATTCCGGGGATGTATGTACAGCTCTCTTCGCTATGGGCAAATATTTGGGCTCTCTTATTTGTGTTCGTGGCATGCGTATTATTTTGCGTTGATTTTAAGAAGTCACATACCACATCGGTCGAACACAAACTTAATCGGTATGAGTTGAAGAAACGTCAACTTCGTATTTCAGTTTTTCTTATTGTGCTTTTTCTTTTATGGATTGCGCTTCAGTCGGGAGCCCTCAAATCGGTTACTTCAGCATCGAAGGATGTTGATGGAGTCTATTTTCTAAACGTGGGGCAGGGTGACGCGACACTCATTAAGGATAAAGGGAGAAACATTTTGATTGATGCTGGTCCTGATGAATTGACGCTCAAACGCGAGCTTAATAAAACGGGGAGTTCACATATTGATACGTTGATATTTACCCATGGTCATGAAGACCATATACGTGGCGCAGAATTGTTTGGAAAAGCCAATGGGGTAAAGCGCATTATTGTCGCAAGGGGAACTCAGAATGATGCAGAGATTATGCAAATTGCTAATCACACAAAGGCAGCCGTCACTCAGGTCCTCGCCGGCAGTTCAATTCAACTGCCTTCGGGGGTGCTTAAGGTTCTTTCTCCAACAACTTCAGTGTTGGATAGCGATGATAACGCATCGTGTTTGGTCATGTCTTTTGATGAAACGCCTGACAAAAGGTCTGACACAGATTTTTTGATTACAGGAGACGCTGAGGCAAGTACACTCAGTGATGTCATTTTGAAATATCGTCTTAAAAGAATTGGAACCCTTAAATTAGGCCACCACGGTTCAAAAAAATCAATTGATGCGCGCGTTCTTGATGAAACTTCAATTCAAAACGTGGTCATTTCTGTCGGTGAGAACTCGTACGGGCATCCCAATTCTGACATTTTGCGCCTTTTGAAATCACGCCACGTTCCCTATAAAAGAACCGATGTTTCCGGCACGATTTTTTATCGGAGTATGGCACAATAGAAACATGGCAAATTCAAATGATCTCAAACCGCTCTATTTAATTTTAAGCGACCAACTCTTTTTGCGTACGCAAGCAGTCGACCGTCTTCGCGCGCGGCTTGAGGAGTTTGGGCCACTTGATTTTAATTTGAGCCAATATGAAGCAGAGCGCGCAAATTTTCAAGAGGTTGTTGATGCCTGTAATGTGTTGCCCTTTGCGACGCCCTTTCGTCTTGTTATTGTGTCGGGCATTGAAAAAATGAATACTCTCGATAGCGCTCTTCTTGCGGACTATGCACAGAATCCGTCACCAACGACCGTTCTTGCGCTTGTGGGCGAGACGTGCGCGAAGTCGTCGAAGCTTTATAAAGCGGTTGTCCAAAACGGAACCGTTCTTGACCGTAAAGCTCCTACAAAAAAGGAACTCCCTTCAACGGTGGTCGCTTTGGCGCGTCAGCAGGGTCTCTCGATGACACCTGTTGTTGCTCAGGCACTCATCAACGCTGCTGGTGAAAATTTGTCGGTTTTATCCCTTTCCCTTGAGAAGATAAAAGCATATCTTGGCAGCCGAAAGAAGGTCGAAGTCGCGGATGTAGGCGCGGTTATTGCGCAGACAGCCGAAGTTCGTGTCTGGGACTTTATCGGAGCCCTCTTTAACAGGAACGCCAAGGAAGCATTGCTGCTTTTGAACAATCTCATTGAAGTTCAAGGAGAACATATTTCTCGCTTATCGAGTCTGGTTACACGCCAATTGAGGGAGTGTCTATCTGCGTGCGTATTAATTGATCGGGGAGATAAGAGCGCATCTACGCTTGCGGCAACATTAAAAAAGCAAGCATGGCAGGCGCAGGCTTTGCAGCGTCAAGCGCAGAAGTTCAGCACGCGTGAATTGAGAGAGGCATTGGTCGATTTGGCTCAGGTTCAGTACGCGAGCAGAACGGGATTTGATGAGCGTCTTGTTTTTGAGAAATGGATTCTTGAGCATTTTGCGTAAAGCGGCACAGTGTGAACACATAAAAAAGGCGCCTTGCGGCGCCTTTTAAATGCAACGTAAAATGTTAATACTTAAGCAAGCTTATTAACGCTATTCATGATACCTGACTTGCGATTTGCAGCCTGGTTCTTGTGAATAACACCCTTTGATGCTGCACGGTCGAGAAGACGACATGCTGCATGTGCAGCCTCAGTGGCTACTGCTTTATCGCCAGCCTCAATAGCAACGGTAACCTTCTTGGTTGCGGTTTTGAGTTCTGAACGAACTGACTTGTTGCGAAGACGTGCTTTCTCGTTAGTAAGAACACGCTTCTTTTGGCTCTTAATATTAGCCACGTTTTCCTCCGATACATTTCAAAAAATCGTGTGTTCATCAGTGGGGTATAGACGAACTTGATTATAATACCATAGAACTACAGCCAAATTGTAGTGAAAATTTGTTAAACTTGTTTGCTATGACTAAACAAACTCACATACGTAATTTTTCAATTATTGCTCATATTGACCATGGTAAGTCGACGCTCGCTGACCGCATTTTGCAATTGACGCATACGGTTCAAGAACGCGACATGATGGAGCAGATGCTTGATAGCATGGATATCGAGCGCGAGCGCGGCATCACCATTAAAGCGCAGGCTGTGCGTGTTATGTACACGGCACAGGATGGTAAAGAGTATCAGCTCAATCTTATCGACACTCCAGGGCATGTTGACTTCACCTATGAAGTGTCGCGTGCTTTGCAGGCATGCGAAGGCGTGCTTCTTGTTGTCGATGCTTCTCAGGGTGTTGAGGCTCAGACCGTAGCGAATGCGCTGATGGCTATGAATGCTGGCCTCGAGATTATCCCGCTGATAAATAAGATTGACCTTCCAGCCGCTGAGCCCGAGCGCGTGCGCCACGAAATAGAGGATGGCCTCGCCATTCCTGCTGAGGACGCTGTGCTCACGAGTGCAAAAACGGGCGTGGGTATTCCCGATGTGCTTGAAGCCGTTGTTCGCAAAATTCCTGCTCCTGAGGGAGACGCGAGCGCTCCTCTTCAGGCGCTTATTTTTGACTCATACTTTGATGAATATCGCGGCGTTGTCGCGTTGATTCGTGTGGTCAATGGTACGGTCAAAAAGGGCGACAATCTGCTCATGATGCAAACAAGGACCGTGACTAATGTAGAAGAGGTGGGCGTTCGTCGTCCTGCCAATACTCCGCTACCAAAATTGACGGTAGGTGAGGTTGGCTATCTCATTACTGGTCTTAAAGACCCTTCTTTGGTCAAGGTTGGCGACACGGTTACGCTTCAAAACAAGCCAGCCGCCACCCCACTTCCTGGATACCGCGAAGTTAAGCCAATGGTATATACGGGTCTCTTCCCGATAGATGGGGACCAATATCCTGATTTACGAGATGCGCTCGATAAACTTAAACTTAACGACCCAGCCCTCGCGTACGAACCAGAAACGAGCCACGCGCTCGGGTTTGGTTTTCGTGTTGGTTTCTTGGGACTCCTTCATATGGAGGTTATCAAAGAGCGCCTTGAGCGAGAATTTGGGCTCGACCTAATAGCTACGGCACCAAGTGTTGAATATCATGCGTATCTTACCGATGGTACCGATATGCTCATTCACTCTCCTCAGGACATGCCCGACCCGGCACGCACTGACCGAATTGAAGAGCCCTATCTTAAAGCGACAGTCCTCGTGCCACCTGATTATGTTGGCGCCGTTATGGACCTCGCTCAGGGACGCCGAGCGACCTTTAAAAACATGCAATATCTTTCAACGAACACCGTTGAGATGCACTATGAGATGCCCCTTTCCGAGTTGATTATGGATTTCTTTGACGCACTCAAAAGCCGTACGAAGGGTTATGCGTCACTCGATTATGAATATATTGGATTTAGACCATCTCAGCTCGTGAAACTTGATATTTTGCTCGCGGGTAACCCTGTCGATGCGCTGTCGTTTATCGTGCACAAGGAAAAGGCGTATGACCGCGGCAAGGTGCTTGTTGATAAGCTCAAAGAGATTATTCCACGCCAACTTTTCGAAGTACCCATTCAGGCAGCCATTGGCGGTCGCGTACTATCCCGTCAAACGGTTCGCGCAAAGCGTAAAGATGTTCTTGCCAAGTGTTATGGCGGTGACATCTCGCGTAAGCGTAAATTGCTTGAGAAGCAGAAAAAAGGTAAGAAGCGCATGAAGGCGATTGGCTCTGTTGAAGTGCCCCAAGAAGCTTTCATGGCCATTCTCAAAGTCGATGAGTAGCGTGTCAACGGTTCAACTTTTTCTTGATGAAAACCCCTTTTGGCTTGCGCCGATGGCAGGCGTCAATGATGCTGCCTTTCGAACCCTCTGTAAAGAGCAAGGTGCCGGCATTACTTTTTCTGAAATGGTGAGTGCTAAAGGCCTTCACTATGATGCGAACAATAATAATTCTCGTATGCTGTTGATGGCTTCACCTGATGAACTCCCGTTGGCTGTGCAGCTTTTCGGCGCTGAACCTGACATTATGGCTGAGCAGGCACGCAATATTGCCCAGGAATTCGGTGACGGCCTTGCTTTTATTGATGTCAACATGGGGTGTCCGGTACCCAAGGTGGTCAACAAGGGTGAGGGTTCGGCGCTTATGAAAACCCCTGAATTAGCGGCAGAAATTGTGAATGCAGTTCGCGAATCTTTGGCACCCTTCAATAAGCAAGTAACCGTAAAATTTCGAAAAGGCTTTCATGAGCCAGAAAATAACGCGATTGCTTTTGCCTGCGCTATGGCTGACGCGGGCGCCGCGGCTCTCACTGTTCATGGCCGTTATCGCAGCCAGTACTATAAAGGTGCATCTGATAACACGCTCGTGCGCGCCATTAAATCAGAGGTCAACGTACCCGTGTTGGGCTCGGGTGATATCTTAACCGCTCAATCTGCGGTTGAGATGATTCTTGTTCATGGCGCTGATGGCGTCATGATTGCGCGCGGTGCTCAAGGAAATCCTTGGATATTCAATCAGGCACGTAAGTTGTTCCATGCCTGCTGTGAGCGACACATTAAAGAGAGCACTTCAGAAGAAATTGAACAGGTTGCGCGTACACTGGGGGATATGGCCCCTACGTACCATGAACGTTTTGAGATGATGAAGCATCACGGGCAATCATTGGTCAAGTATTTTGGTGAAAAGTCATTGGTGCGTATGCGTAAGCATGCCATTTGGTACTGCGCTGGTTTACCGGGTGCTTCATATTTCCGTTCACAGATTCAAACAATTGCCTCTATGGACGACCTTCTTGAATTGATTGATTCCTATGAATCCTACTTACAACATCGCTAGCGAACTGCGCACGCTATCTTTTTGTGGTCTCTACATTCATGTTCCTTTTTGCCACGCACGCTGCGCTTACTGTGATTTTTACTCACAAACTTCGTGTCACGACACTGACCAAATACGTTATTGCGCGGCCGTGAAATCTTCTTTA
>CALLZE010000073.1 GCA_937858655.1 uncultured Coriobacteriales bacterium | reverse complement strand
GTCATTCATCTCGAAGTCGACTATGCGGCCGTTTTCGTCGAGCGAGATAACCTTAGTATCTTGACCTCCGATATCGAGGATGCTGCGCGCTTCGGGAAATACGGAGTGCGCCCCCACCGCATACGCTTTAATCTCGGTGATGATGTTGCAGTCGAAGGCATCGCGTGCGGTATGCCGTCCATATCCTGTGGCACACATCACGTCGTAGTCGTCGTGCGCGATAAGTTCACGAGCGACTGCGATGGGGTCGTGAGTTGAGTCAGCAATCTTGTATGTGATGATGCATCCCTGCTCATCAAGCCATACGGCTTCGATGCTTCGTGATCCAATATCTAACCCCAGCGCAGTCTTGCTCATGTGTACTCCGTTACGTTGTGCCCAGGCCCTGAGACCTAGATCATTTCCAAGAAAGCTTCAATGCGGGTAGAAAGTTGGCCAGCGTCTTCCATCGAGTAATCGGTCTCAATGCGAAGAACGGGGAACCCAGCCTCTTTAACCGCTTTTTCTACAGCGCCCGATTCAATCTGATACGTTCCGCAGAAGTTGAGCGAATAGTCGATGACGCCATCAACGCCGTACTCTTTCGCCATTCTAATAACATCGTCGATGCGGCCTTGGTTTGGCGTAAAGCACGCACAGTTGATGTCGAGATACTTCTCGGCAATATTGTCGAGCATTTCATCGATAGTTGCTCCCTCTTCAGGAACAAGATCTTGGTAGTAGCGACTACCTGTGCACATCTCCTCACCAACGACCACCGCGCCAGACTTTTCGATGATGTCGTGCAGCTTCCAGTTAGGGAGTGCCATCGGTGTGCCCGTAACGAGAACGCGCTTAGCGTTAGCAGGTGCAACGCCTACGCCCTCAGCAACGCGAGTTTCAAGTTCGTCGGCAAGCGCGTTCATGCTTTGCGTGAATCGTGGTACGTCGTCGTAGAAGGCAACCTGTGTTGCCAAAAGAACGTCTTTGCCGCTGATGGGCACAGGGCTTGCCTTGCGCGTTGCGGCGATGCGTTGCAGCGCACGGCGTTTGTCGTTAACTTCTTTGATTGAAGCTTGCAAGCTCTCAACGGTAACTTTTTTGCTGGTGAGCTCTTCGATCTTATGCATGAGCTCCACAATCTCGCTGCGCCAGAAAGCCAGATCTTTCGCGCGCTTCATCTGGGGGAGCTCCATGACATATACGTTGTGCATTTCGCTCAAGAGCTCGTATGCTTTTTTCTTACCATCGCAGGTGGTCTCGCCGATGATGAGGTCTGACTCTTCGATGTAAGGGCACACGCGAGCGAGTTTAAAGCCCATAAAACTTTTAATGAGTGCGCAGGTGTTGCGCGGCATAATCTGCTCAACTTGGTCGTAGGCGAATTCAGCGCCGGCACAAAGACCTACGCTCCACGCGCCTGCTGCACGAATGATTTCCTCAGGAACGTAGAGGCAGAACGTCCCTACAACTTTGCCACCTTCTTTGCGGAAGTCATCAAGTTCCTTGATGCGAAGTCCGTGGACTTCACTGATGACAAAATCGAGATACCCCATACCCGCAGGACGGTTTTCCTGTGTGAGATAGGCGTCGCCGTAGAGTGACCCTACTGCTTCAAGCAACGCATCGTGTGACTTGGTGTCAAGCCCTAGCGATTCCCACATCGGATAGTAGTTTGCTACCTCTTCGCTCATAATGCTCCTTTCAACTGATGGTGATGTTGGCCGTGCATTTGTGCAGAGCCATCACTTGTGAATTATAGTATATTTTTATTTTTAATATAAATTATATTTATTGAAAAAGGTATACGACCAGTGAGGCGAGATCGGGCGTCGCAGTGCTT
>CALLZE010000072.1 GCA_937858655.1 uncultured Coriobacteriales bacterium | reverse complement strand
AAAAGGTGTTAGCGTCAGCAATCACCGACGCATCGCCATATTCGGTGCCTGTACTGATGCTAGTCGGAACAATAATACGGATGGTGTCATCATCAAGAAGCGCTTTTAAGATCGCTGCGACTGAGTCGCGCCCAGCAATGGCTACGACGGCAACGCTGCCAACTGGTTGCGTGCGTAAGCGCTCGCGAAGCGCAGGTGAGTAAAGTGATGAGGCGTGTTCGCAACTCACGGTCATGTGATGTCCTAACTTTGGCGTACCATAAGAGATACTTAATAATACTATGCCCGCTTCTTGAACGTATCTGAATTTGGAGAATAGCAACATGAGTGAACCGTTTTCGCCCCGTGTCGTTGATGTGCTCAAATGTCCTTACTGTGGCATGAATCTGCGGTTAAGTTCTCCAGCGGTCTCGTTGGAAGTTTTTACTTGCGACCATGGGCACACGTTTGATCGCGCGCGGCAGGGTTATCTCACTTTACTTGGCAAACACAGCCAGCAAAAAACAGCCGATACGCTTGATATGGTTATGCGAAGAGCGCGCTTTCACGAGGCTGATTACTATGCTCCCTTTGCCGCAGAAATTGCCGGACAACTCAAGGCGGAAATGGGAGAAAACCCCACGCCTCTTTTGGGGGATTTTGGTGCGGGCACTGGCTATTACGCGCAGGCGCTTATAGCCGCGATGCCCGAGGCTCAGTGTATAGCGCTCGACCTGTCTAAGCGTGCCCTTCAGCGCGCAAAAGCTCTGGGAGTTTTTTGTATTGTTGCTGATACGTGGGCTGGTTTTCCGCTTCGTGATCACGTGCTCGATGGCGCGATAAACGTTTTTGCTCCGCGCAATGGGGAGGAATTTGCGCGCGTTTTAAAGCCGGGGGCTCCGCTTATCGTGTCCACACCGACACAAAAGCACATGCACGAAGTGCGCTCGGCAGCTGAGCTTATTAAAATTGGGCGCCAGGATCATGAGAAGCGTGAAGATGTGCGTTCCAAGCTTGACGGGTATTTCGATTTCGAAAAAACGACTCTGACTGAGTTCGAACTAGTGTTATCTGGACAAGATGTCGAGGATCTTGTCATGATGGGGCCAAATGCGTATCACACTAATCTCGATGACCTATGCTCAACCATCGCCGCTCTTCCTCAGCCGTTTCATGTCACCTTTTCTGTCGAGTCGCATCTTTATCACGCGCGGTAGTTTTGGAGGGATTATGGTTGCTGGTCTCTTCGGCCAAATCGAGAATAAAATTGTGTATAATTAACTGCGAATGCGCCCAGTGGGCTTGGACGGCGTTATACCGTGAATCTGGTCAGGACTGGAAAGTAGCAGCCATAAGCGGTCACTGATGGGTGTCCGAGCCCACTGGGCGCATTTACTTCAACAATACAGCGGTAGGAAATCATGGCTCACCAATCTCTTTATAGAAAATATCGTCCCAATATCTTTGATGATATGGTGGGTCAACAACATATTGAACGTACCCTGCGTAACGCTGTCGCAAGTGACAGTGTTGCCCATGCTTATTTATTTACTGGTCCACGTGGAACAGGAAAAACGACCTCGGCGCGTCTGCTTGCTAAGGCGCTCATGTGTGAGCAAGGACCGACGGATAATCCTGACGGCACCTGCGAAGCTTGTCACGAAATCAATGACGGGGTGCACCCTGACGTTATCGAACTCGATGCCGCCTCACGTAACGGCGTTGAAGCGGTGCGTACTGAAATCATTGAGCGCGTTTATTTTGCTCCCCAGCGTGGCGCGTATAAGGTTTACATCATCGACGAGGTTCATATGCTCTCGAATGCTGCGTTCAACGCAATGCTCAAGACGCTTGAAGAGCCTCCTTCGCACGTCATATTTATTCTGTGTACGACTGACCCCCAAAAAGTGCCCGCAACGATTCAATCACGTTGCCAGCGTTTTGATTTTCATCCCATTAGCGCTGAAGAAATCGCTTCACGTTTGCGCTTTATTGCGCAGTCTGAAGAAATCAAGATTGAGAATGCCGCTCTTGCGCTCATTGCCAAACATGCTGAAGGCGGAATGCGTGATGCAATAACTACCCTTGAGCAACTTGCTGCCTTTACGGGCAACGATATTAAGGTTGACGACGTTGAGGGCGTCCTTGGCGAGGTAAGCGCAGAGGCGCTCGCCGATTTAATGCGCTCGATTGCCCGCCGCGATACGGCTTCTGGCTTTTTATGGGTCGCAAATCAAGTTGAAATGGGAGCAGACCTCCCCGAGTTGGTTCGCGGCATTATCGCGTTTGTGCGCGACATGTACGTTCTTGCCATTCTGGGCGATGTTGATTCGGAAATGCTCCTCACTGCTACGGCGGAAGACCGTCAGACTATGCATACACTTGTTGCCGAGTTTGAGGGTCCCGAGCGCATCGCGCGCATCATTAGTCTACTGTCTGAAGTGAGTGGCGCAATGCGTTATTCAACTGAGCCACGCACACTTCTCGAAGTCGCGCTTGTACGCATGACGCGCGTTGAGAGTGAACTGACGCTTGAGGCTCTTTCGGAGCGCATCGAGCGTCTTGAGGTGGGAGGCGTAAGCGCTCCGGTT
>CALLZE010000071.1 GCA_937858655.1 uncultured Coriobacteriales bacterium | reverse complement strand
CACAAAACTCATAGAAAAATTTGATTTATCTACTCGGAAAGAATTCGAAAAGGCCCTTCGAAAACTCGTGGGAAGAGGATATTCTTTTGATGAGGCTAAAAGGATTATAAACTCCCAGCAAGACAGGGGTTAATGTAGAAAAAATATGGTAAATAAGGTATGATTAAAGCACCTGTAATGAGTAACACAGGCTTACGCCTGTTTTTATAGTAATTGCTTTGTTGTACGTATATAAGTTTTTGATTTACTTTTGTGCATAATAAAAGTATTTTTCTATAGAACCATTACAGGCTTTTCTGGAAACAGAAAAGCTTTTTTATCGACTTAAACTTGTAAACTCTATGAAAGGAGAGCGAACATATGACCTCGACAATTATCGTTGCTGTGCTCTGTGCCGTAGTTGGCTTCGCTCTCGGCTATGTTCTCAATCGTTACGTTATCAATGCAAAGAGCGCTCGCGCAGCTGATGAAGCTGAGCGCTTATTGAAGACTGCTGAAAAACAAGCCGAGAATTTAAAGAAAGAAGCACTTCTTGAAGCTAAGGACCAAATCTATCAGATGAAACAATCTGAGGAAGAGGAGTCTAAGCAGCGCAGAAAAGAAATATCGGCATTAGAAAATCGTCTCGTTCAACGCGAAGAGACTATCGACCGCCGTGCGGAATCAATTGATAAGCGTGAGCATCAGATTTCCTCTGCTCAGGGTCAGTTAGCAAAGCGTGAAACTGAATTAAATGAGATGTTCGAAGAGACTAAGCGTCGCTTAGAGCATATTGCTGGAATGACTGTTGATGAGGCTAAGCAAGAACTCATGAATAAGATTTCAGATGAGGTGAAGCGCGAGGCCGCGACGCTCATTCGTGAGACCGAGCAGCAGGCTAAAGATGAAGCAGATAAGCGCGCTCGTAACATTATTAGCGTTGCTATTCAGCGTGTTGCCGCTGATCATACTGCCGAATCAACCGTATCCGTGGTGCATATTCCAAGCGATGAAATGAAGGGTCGTCTCATCGGTCGCGAAGGAAGAAACATTCGTGCCTTCGAACAAATGACAGGTATCAACCTGATTATTGATGACACTCCAGAAGCGGTTGTTCTTTCTTCGTTCGATCCCGTACGTCGAGAGATTGGCCGCATTACTCTTGAGACGCTTATTGCGGATGGACGCATTCATCCTGCGCGTATCGAGGAAATGTTCAATAAGGCAGAGCGTTCAGTCAATGAGATTATTCAGCAAACTGGTGAACAGGCTTCATTTGATGCTGGTGTTCACAACTTGCACCCTGAAATTATTAAGACGCTCGGTCGTCTGCGTTACCGCACTAGTTACGGACAAAATGTATTAAAGCATTCGCTTGAGGTTTCATGGCTTGCTGGCGTTATGGCTGCTGAGTTGGGCACCGATGTCGCATTGGCTCAACGTGCAGGTTTGCTCCATGACCTTGGTAAAGCTATTGACCATGAAATCGAAGGTCCTCACGCAGTAATCGGTGCAGATCTTGCCCGTCGTCTTGGCGAATCGCAGGCAATCGTTCATGCAATCGAAGCGCATCATGGCGATGTTGAGCCAAGCACAGTTGAGGCTGTGCTCGTCATGGCTGCAGACGCTATTTCAGCAGCTCGTCCAGGCGCACGTCGCGAAACGCTTGAAAGCTATATTAAACGTCTCGAAAAACTCGAGGCTGTTGCTAACGCTCATAAGGGCGTTGAAAAGACCTATGCAATGCAAGCGGGCCGTGAGATTCGTGTCATGGTAGAGCCAACCATTGTAAATGATGAGGATGCGGTAGTTTTAGCGCGCGATATCGCTCAAGAAATTGAAGCTGAACTTGAATATCCTGGTCAAATTCGCGTTATGGTTGTGCGCGAGAGCCGCGCTGTCGACTACGCTAAATAGGTTAAAACATGAGTGAAGAAACCCGCGAAAATTCTCTTTTATCGTTTGTTGCTGAAGTTTCAGGCGATGAATATCTCAAGGTTGAAGAGAATCTTGGCGAGGGATTCGTACGCTTAAAGATTTCTGAAGCTGAGCGGCGTCAAGCCAAGCATGACATCCGCTCAGTGGAAGATATTATTGTTGAGTTGCTCCGAAATGCG
>CALLZE010000070.1 GCA_937858655.1 uncultured Coriobacteriales bacterium | reverse complement strand
GAAAAATGAATTAGCAGGTGTGGGCATTGGTCTGCCTGCTCAAATAGATTTTGCGCGGCAAGAAATTGAATTTTGCACAAATCTTCCGCTTGCCGGTGTTGATGTATGCTCGCTCGTTGAAAGCACTTTCCGTGTGCCATCCACTATTGATAATGACGGGCATCTCGCGACGCTTGGTGAGTGCCGTTATGGCGTTGGAAAGAAAGTCTCAGATTTTTTGATGATGACGTTGGGCACGGGTGTCGGCGGCGGCATTTGCATTAACGGCGAACTCTATCGTGGCTCACGTGGACTGGGCTCTGAGTTCGGTCATGTGGTCATCGATATCAATGGTCCCACCTGTCCCTGTGGGGGAGCAGGGCATCTTGAGTCGTATCTTGGTGCTCCGGCGCTTAGCGCTTTAGCGCGTGAGGCGGCCAAAAAGCCGAGTGGAAAGGCTATCTACGATGCCGCGGGCAACGTGCTGCAAAACGTTTCAGCGCAGTCTCTCATCATTGCGGCAGCGGGCGGCGATAAGTTTGCGTGTTCAATTCTTGAAGAGCGCGGTGAGATTTTGGGCGAAGCTCTCGTTGGCCTGGTCAACATTTTTAATCCACGTGTTATTTGCATTGGTGGTGGAGTTGGCGAGTCAGCAAAAACCCTGGTGGACTCCGCAGCCAAGGTTGTGCACTCGCGCGCCATGGCGGGACGTAAAGATGTCGAAATCGTTCAAGCCACTCTCGGAAATGACGCGGGAATTTTGGGTGCCGCGGCCCTTGCGTTTGATGAATATGAAACGCGCGAAGGTTTCTGTCTGTAGGTTATTCTTGTATACTGTTCATACTTTTTTATAGGGAAATGTTAAGAGGTCGGAATGTTTGAAAACGAGCACAACTTAGAAGAGCGCGTGATTATTCTGCGCGACAAAGCTGCGCGAGAGAGTATCGATATTGCCGATGATGTCATTGATTTCATCGCGCAAAAGTACAGTGTTCCTCAGGCGCTTAAAGGTGCTCTTATTAATGTATCGGCGTATGCGGCACGTCGTCAGATGCCCATAACCATAGAGCTTGCTCGCCACGTTCTGGATGGTACGCGCCTTGCGCATTTGAATACTTCAGAAATTCCGGTTAGCCAGGTTGCGCCTAGCCAAGGGGCAAGTCAAGGCCAAGAGGCAGGGGCTGATGAATCAGTTTCTGAGCCTATTCAGGAAACGCGCGAATACGATTCACGCGCAACTTTTGCTGAGCCAGAACTTGACGTGACCCCGAGCACGCAACAGTTCGATGCGCCTTCGTTTGCGCAAAATGCTGAGCCAGCCATTTCGTTGACCGTTGATGAAGTTGCGGGAACGCTTTTTGAAATTGCACCCTCAGAAGAAGAGTCCTATGAAGAAATTCTGGGAGTAGACGCGGCAAAGACTCAGCCAGCGCAGCAGGAATCTATTTTTGCGGGCGAAAAGGATGAGGGCATCCTCGGTTCCAACTTTGAGCCGGCAACGGTATGGTTTGTTCCTATGCGCACCCAGCGGAAAAAATCACTTATCGAGCGTGTGGGTACTGCTGTTGAGCGGTCTGGTCTCACGGCAGTCATCGATGAGGGCGATAAAGTAGCAATTAAAGTTCATTTTGGTGAAAAGGGTAATACAGGCTTTGTGAGCCCTCTCTATATTCGAGAAATTGTGCGCCTAGTTAAAGAAGCGGGCGGTAAGCCGTTCTTGACTGATGCCAATACGTTGTATTCCGGTATGCGCGATAATGCCGTCGACCATCTAACCTGCGCGATTCAGAATGGTTTTTCGTACGCAACAGTTGAGGCTCCTCTCATTATTGCTGATGGCCTGAGCGGCCGCGAGGGCGAAGATATCGAGATTTCAGGCACGAAGCACTTTGAGAGCGTGCGCATCGGTTCAGCCGCTGTGCATGCGGATGCCATGATTGTGGTAAGCCACGTTAAAGGGCACGGTGAGGCCGGCTTTGGCGGTGCGTTTAAAAATGTTGGCATGGGCCTAGGAACGCGCAGCGCAAAACAGCGTATGCATTCAGCGATAAAACCGCGTGTTGATCAAGAAAAGTGCACGCGCTGCAAGCGGTGCTCCCAATGGTGTCCTGCTCACTGTATTGAAATGGGCGCTATTCATAATGGCAAAGCCTTTATTCTCGAGGAAGAGTGCATTGGTTGCGGCGAATGCGTCGCGGCATGCGCCTATGGCGCAATCAAAGTGAATTGGGATACCGATAGTTCTGAATTCCAAGAAAAAATTGTTGAACATACGCTCGGAGCGCTTAAGGGCAAAGAGCGTAAAACGATCTACGTTAACTTCTTGACCAATATTACGCCCGAGTGCGACTGCTGGTCGTTTAGCGATGCTGCTATCGTGCCTGATATTGGCATTCTCGCAAGTCGTGACATTGTGGCCATCGATCAAGCGTCATACGACAAGGTCACCAAGGCAACGGGTAACGCTCTAAGCGTTGCTGAGGGCATGGGCGCAGGAACTGACAAGTTCATGGCAATGCACAACGTTGATGTCAATGTAACGATGGAGTATGCGGAAAAACTAGGCATGGGGACGCGTCAGTACGTCATTAAAGAGATTGGCTAGCGTGAAACCAGCGTCAGGCATACTTTATTTGGTGGCAACTCCCATTGGGAATTTGGGAGATATGACGCCCCGAGCAATCGAAACGCTCAAGAACGCGGATGCAATCCTGGCTGAAGATACACGCGTGACACGAAAGTTATGCAATTACTTTGAGATTGAAACACCGCTTGTGCGGTTTGATGAAAACACGTCACAACGCAAAATACCCGAAATGATTGCCCTTCTTGAGAGTGGCGAGACACTTGCGCTCGTGTCTGACGCGGGCACTCCTTGCGTCTCTGATCCTGGCAATAATTTGGCTGCCGCCGCGCGCGATGCTGGTTTAGAGGTCATCGCGATTCCTGGCGCAAGCGCCGCGCTTGTGGCACTGAGCGCAAGTGGAATCATCGGTTCAACCTTTTACTTCGGTGGGTTTGTCCCTCGGAAAATGAGCGAGCAGAAAGCATTTTTTCAGCGCGCGGGACAGATGGACTGCCCCTGCATATTTTTTGAATCACCGCATCGCGTGGTTGCGACTCTCGCGACGCTTGCCGATATGTTCCCTCAGAGAGAGGGAGCCTTTGCGCGTGAACTGACTAAGTTGCACGAAGAAATTGTGCGACTACCGCTTCCTGAACTGGCTGCTGAGATTGCGCGTCGTGACACTATTAAGGGTGAGTTTGTCTTAATCTTGGGGGCTTCCTCGGACGCCGAAAAGGCGCATGAAAATCAATGGGACGATGAGGCCATCAAAGAACTTTTGCGTACAAAAATCGAGCAAGGCCTATCGAAGTCGCAAGCAGTTAAGCAAGCGGTCCTCGAAACAGGACTTGCTCGAAACGACGTGTACGCATGCGCGCTTGAACTGTAGCCATCGTCCGTTAACCGTGAGCAATGGTTTCTGCGCACGTATGGCAGATATGCTTGCCGTTGAGCTCAAGGGAATCTTTGAGATTCTCATTGCCGCAGATGATGCAAGCATCAGTATATTTCTCCATGATAACTCGGCTACCTTCAACCGATATGGATAGAGGGTCTTTGATAGCGATGCCAAGCGTTTTGCGCAATTCGATCGGAATGACGACACGACCCAAATCGTCTACCCGTCTCACGATACCTGTCTTGGCCATAACGTCCTCTTTTCGCTGGAACAAATAATTGGTGTGCCGTATACTTATAGTTCGCAAGCAATGAAATAAAAGTCATTTCATGGAAAGTTTTACCCATATCTTGGAGCGCTATCACCTATGCAAAAAAAATCCTTTTACCTTACTACTCCCATTTATTACGTCAATTCTGTGCCTCATTTGGGTACCGCCTACACTACACTTGCTGCTGACGCGCTAGCGCGTTTCCGTCGCATGGCGGGCGATGACGTACTGTTTCTTACAGGTTTGGATGAGCATGGCCAAAAGGTTGAAGAGGCCGCCCTCGCGCATGATATGGAGCCAAAAGCTTGGGTTGATTCGCTCGCGAAAGAGTTTTTAGATACGTGGGAGATGCTCGATATCTCAAACGATAAGTTCATTCGAACAACCGATGAGTATCATGAGCACGCGGTACAGCATCTCGCTCAGACGCTCTATGATAATGGCGACATTTATAAAGGCACCTATGAAGGCTGGTACTGTGTGCCTGACGAGACGTATTGGGCTTCATCGGATATTGATGAGGACCATATTTGTCCTGACTGTGGCCGCGCGCTTCAGTTTGTCAAAGAAGAAAACTACTTTTTCAAGCTTTCTGCGTACCAAGATAAACTCCTTGAATACTTTGATGCTCACCCCGATTTTATTGGCCCCGATGCGCGCAAAAATGAGGTTCTCTCATTTGTTAAAGGCGGACTTAAGGACCTCTCGATTTCTCGCTCAAATATTAAGTGGGGAGTTGAGCTTCCGTGGGACAGCTCGCATACGATGTACGTATGGTTTGATGCGCTCATCAATTACCTTTCCGCCGCTGGTTATGGCCAAGAGGGCGGAGAGGCTGAGTTCGCTCACCGTTGGCCTGCGCAAGTTCACTTCGTGGGCAAAGATATCATTCGTTTCCACTGCGTCATTTGGCCGGCGATGTTGATGGCCGCAGGAATTGAACTCCCTGAGCGCATCTATGCTCATGGCTTCTTGCTCACCAAGGGTGAGAAAATGAGCAAGAGTAAGGGTAATGCTCAAACGCCCGCAAGCCTTGTCGAGACGTTTGGCGTTGATGGTTACCGCTATTATTTCTTGCGCGACGTTGCCTTCGGGCAGGACGGCTCAATTTCAATGGAGTCGATGGTCCAGCGCTATAATGGCGACCTCGCCAATGACTGGGGCAATCTCTGTAGCCGCCTTTTTAACATGATTGGGAAATATTTTGAGGGCAGTGTCCCTGACCCAAGCGGTTGCGTTGACGCCGATGAAGGCAAAGAGCTCAAGACCATAGCGGCTGGCCTGTTTGATGCGTATGAATCGCGCATGGCCGCCTTTGACTTTGCGGGTGCGCTTGATAAGACCTGGGACCTCATCAAAGAGGCCAATAAATATATTGAGTTGAGTGCCCCTTGGGCGCTCGCCAAGGACGAAGCGCAAAGTGGTCGTTTGGCTGCAGTGCTCTATAATGCTCTCGAGGCTGTGCGTATAGCGGCTATGTACACCGCTCCCGTTATGCCCAATACTTCTGCTGAAGTATGGCATCGCCTTGGCTTGGGAGATATCTCAACCGTTGACGATATCGCCGCGCTCACAGAGTGGGGGCAATTGGCCGTTGGCAACACCGTAGAGAAAGGCGACCCGCTTTTCCCGCGCATGGTAGATGAGAAGTAAGCGATGAGTTTTTCAACCTTTCTGAACGCAAAGAAAAAAGAAGTTGAGTTGCCTGATTTTGAAGGCGCTCTCATGGCCGATACGCACGCGCACCTCGATATGCTTGAGGACCCAGCGCGTGCTTTAGCTCGTAGTGGCCTTGCGCACCTTGGTCTTGTGGTCACGGTAGCAAGCGTGCACGAGAATGCGCGCACCATATGCGACTCTCTTGAGGGTTGGCGCCAAAGCGCTCGCGCAATGCTCGATGCGGCAGGCTTTGTTGATATAGAGGTGCCTGAAATGCGCGTCATTGTGGGAGGACACCCCCAAGACGCCTCAAAGATGACTGATGAAGGGCGGGCGCTCATTCGGGAAGTCGCACGTGACAAGCGTGTGGTGGGTATAGGTGAGACAGGTCTCGACTACTTTTATGAAACATCACCGCGCGCAGTTCAGAAAGTTCAGTTTGCTGAAGAGCTCGCGCTTGCTGATGAGCTTGATATTGTTGCGTGCTTGCATATTCGGGATGCTCACGATGACGCGCTTGAAGTATTGCGCTCAACGGGTATGCCACGGGCGGGCGCGATTTTACACTGCTATAACATGGGGCCCGAAACACTGGCGCCCTTTCTTGAGTTGGGATGCATGGTTAGTTTTGCGGGTCCGCTGACGTTTAGAAAAGCGCACGATGTGCGCGAGGCGGCGGCGCTTGTTCCTCATGAGCGCCTGCTCACTGAAACCGACTGCCCCTTTATGGCGCCAGAGCCCTGCCGGGGTCAGACAAACGAGCCTGCTTATACAGCGTTTACCGCGGGTATGCTTGCTGAAGCCACGGGGCTGAGCTTGCGTGAATGCGCTGAAGTCACGTACTCTAATGCACGGAAACTGTTTGGATGTGATAAGTGATGAAACCATCTTTATTGTTCATCTGCGGGAGCCCGCGTGCTTACGGTAACTGTATGACGCTCGCCGAAGACCTCGTTTCTCGCGCGACACTTGCGGGATGCGAATGTACGGTGGCAGCCCCTCTCAAGACGCTTGGTTTTGACGAGACGAGTGCTGCTTTTACTTCATTTAGGGGCATGGAGGGTTGTCGCTCATGCGGCGGCTGCAAGAAAACAGGCACCTGCGTTATTGACGATGCCATGCGCAGCATTTATCCAACGCTTGAGCGCGTTGATGGGGTTGTCTGGATTTCTCCTACCTATTTTGGTTCAGTTTCTTCGCAACTGAAGGCGGTTATTGACCGCTTTCAAGCCCTCTATTCTCGTCGTTTGCTTGGCCTTGTTGAGGTGGGCGCTTTGCGCAAGCCGGTGCTTTCAATTGTGCTGGGCGGCGGAGAAGACCCTTATGGCAATGAGGCGGCATTTATTCCCCTCGAAAGTGGGTCGCACATGTTCGAGGGCCACGTTATTGAGCGTCTCTCGATAACTGGTGTCGACCAAGCGGGCGAGATAAATGAAAGCGCGCATAGCGAAGCGCGCCAAAGCGCGTATGAAATGCTCGATACCCTTGTTGCTCAGGCTCAAGTATTTGCTGAGCAGCGCACAAAGAGCGAGTAGGGAGTTCTCGTGCATTCTTTTCTCGCTTCTCCGAAAGCGACCATTGAAGTTCTGCAACAGTTTGGACTGTATACCAAGAAAAAACTTGGTCAGCACTTTCTTATTGATGATAATGTTATCGCGCATATTTTAGAGCTTGCCGACATTCATCCCGAAGATATTGTGGTTGAGGTAGGGCCGGGCATCGGAACGATGACTACGGCGCTCGTTGAAACCCCCGCAAAAATCGTTGCGGTTGAATTTGATAAAGAATTGCCGCGTGTATTGAAACGCACTGTCGTGCAACGCCATGCGACTGAAGATGGCGAGCTACAAAATTTTGCGCTCGTACTGGGTGATGCTGCGGCGTTGCCGGCAAGGGCAATTGCTGCCCCTTTTGGTGAGCCCACTTGTCTTGTCTCTAATTTGCCTTATCAAGTTGCCGCAACCGTGGTGCTTCGTTACTTTGAGATTTTTGAGAGTATGCAATCGGCCACGGTCATGGTGCAAGCCGAGGTTGCTCAACGCATGGCAGCAACACCCGGCAATAAAAATTATGGGGCCTATACCGTGAAGCTGAACCTGCTGGCACGCGCCAGCAAGATGTTTGCGGTCTCTCGTCAAAGTTTTCTGCCGCCTCCACGTGTTGAGTCAACAGTTATTCGTCTCGACCGCTGTACGCTTGTGCCTTCGCGCGAGGAGTACGATCGCATTGCTCTCGTTATTGATGGCGCGTTTGCTCAGCGTCGTAAGACGTTGCGCAATAATTTGAAGACTTCTCTGAGCCTTTCTTCTGAGGTAGTAGAGGCGGCATGCGCTGCGGTTGGTATTGATCCGAGCGTACGCGCGGAGATGCTTACCGTCGAGCAATTTATCG
>CALLZE010000069.1 GCA_937858655.1 uncultured Coriobacteriales bacterium | reverse complement strand
GAAGTCGTAACAAGGTAGCCGTACCGGAAGGTGCGGCTGGATCACCTCCTTTCTAGGGAGAAACTAGTAATTACTTTCGGGTAATTACTCATCTCGGTTGAGCTTAGCTCCTGAGAACCTAGACTTATTTTAAAGAAATCATTTTTGGTTCTATCACAAGTATCCAGTCTTCAAGGCTCAATACCTTGAATTTCGCACGTTTTAACGTGTGGGCACCTTGAAAGTTGAATAGCGCAAAATAATGATCGTAATGGTATAAAGTAAGATATTAAGGGCATACGGTGAATGCCTTGGCGTTAGAAGTCGATGAAGGACGTGGTCAGCTGCGATAAGCTGCGGGTAGGTGCACTCAACTGTTAATCCGCAGATTTCCGAATGGGGGAACCCAGCTAGGGTCATGCCTAGTTACTTCTTGTTGAATAAAATAGACAAGATAGAGACAACCCGGAGAACTGAAACATCTAAGTACCCGGAGGAAGAGAAATCAACCGAGATTTCCCTAGTAGCGGCGAGCGAACGGGAAACAGCCTAAACCCATGCATGTGTAAGCTTGGTGGCGTTGCTGCATGTGGTGTTGTAGGGCTAAATATTCTTAGGGCACCTAACCTAAGACGAAGTTACAAAGTGTTGTATTAGAGGAACGACTTGGAACAGTCGGCTATAAAGGGTAAAAGCCCCGTACTTTAAAATGCAGCGCCTTCGAATTTAGTTCCTGAGTACTGCCGAACACGTGAAATTCGGTAGGAATCTGGGGGGCCCACCCTCCAAGGCTAAATACTCTCTAACGACCGATAGTGAACCAGTACCGTGAGGGAAAGGTGAAAAGCACCCCGAGAGGGGAGTGAAATAGTACCTGAAACCGTATGCCTACAAGCAGTCGGAGCCCGGAAAGCCAGTTTACTGGCAGGGTGACGGCGTGCCTTTTGTAGAATGAGCCAGGGAGTTATGGTGTGTAGCAAGGTTAAGCTTAAAGCGAGCCGCAGCGAAAGCGAGTCTTAATAGGGCGCATAGTTATACATCATAGACGCGAAGCCAAGTGATCTATCCATGGGCAGGCTGAAGCGAAGGTAAGACTTCGTGGAGGGCCGAACCCACTTCGGTTGAAAACGGAGGGGATGACCTGTGGATTGGAGTGAAAGGCTAATCAAACTTGGAGATATCTCGTTCTCCCCGAAATAGCTTTAGGGCTAGCGTTGCGCGTTTTGTACCGGTGGTAGAGCACTGGATCGTCTAGGGGGCTTCACCGCTTACCGAAATGAACCAAACTCCGAATGCCGGTACTTTAGAGCGCAGCAGTCAGAATATGTGGGCTAAGCTGTGTATTCAAAAGGGAAACAGCCCAGACCGCCTGCTAAGGTCCCAAAATATATGCTAAGTGGAAAAGGATGTGCGTTTGCTCAGACAACCAGGATGTTGGCTTAGAAGCAGCCATTCATTTAAAGAGTGCGTAACAGCTCACTGGTCAAGTGGACATGCGCCGACAATTCACGGGGCTTAAGCATATTACCGAAGCAGCGGACTTCACATATGTGGAGTGGTAGGGGAGCATTCTGTACTGGGTTGAAGCTGGCGGGTAACCGTCTGTGGACTGTACAGAAGAGCGAATCCTGGCATGAGTAACGAGAGAAGTGCGAGAAACACTTCCGCCGAATATCTAAGGGTTCCTGGGCAAGGCTAATCCTCCCAGGGTCAGTCGGGAGCTAAGGCGAGGCCGCAAGGCGTAGTCGATGCACAACAGGTAGATATTCCTGTACTAGTATAAATGCGTTATTACCAATGGAGTGACGGAGAAAGGTAGCCGAGCGTGGTTCTGGATGTCCACGTGAAAGGTTGTAGGGCGAAAAGTAGGTAAATCCGCTTTTCATAAAGCCTGAGAACTGAGACGAAGCGATTGAGCGAAGTCGGTGATCCTATGCTTTCGAGAAAAACTTCTAGGGAGTGTTTATGCTACCCGTACCCCAAACCGACACAGGTAGATAGGTAGAAAATACCAAGGCGATCGAGAGAACTATGGTTAAGGAACTCGGCAAAATGGCTCCGTAACTTCGGGAGAAGGAGCGCCGGTTTTGGTGATGAGACTTGCTCTCTGAGCTGAGGCTGGCCGCAGTGAAATGGCCCAAGCGACTGTTTACTAAAAACACAGGACTCTGCTAAATCGTAAGATGACGTATAGGGTCTGACGCCTGCCCGGTGCTGGAAGGTTACGTGGATGGGTTAGCCTTCGGGCGAAGCTTTGAAACTAAGCCCCAGTAAACGGCGGCCGTAACTATAACGGTCCTAAGGTAGCGAAATTCCTTGTCGGGTAAGTTCCGACCTGCACGAATGGCGTAACGACTTCTCCACTGTCTCAACCACGAACTCGGCGAAATTGCACTACGAGTAAAGATGCTCGTTACGCGCAGCAGGACGGAAAGACCCCGGGACCTTTACTATAGTTTGGTATTGGTGATCGGTGTGACTTGTGTAGGATAGGTGGGAGACTTTGAAGCTTGGACGCCAGTTCAGGTGGAGTCATCGTTGAAATACCACTCTGGTCACTCTGGTTATCTAACCTAGGTCCATTATCTGGATCAGGGACAGTGCCTGATGGGTAGTTTGACTGGGGCGGTCGCCTCCTAAAAGGTAACGGAGGCGCCCAAAGGTTCCCTCAGAATGGTTGGAAATCATTCGCAGAGTGTAAAGGCACAAGGGAGCTTGACTGCGAGACCTACAAGTCGAGCAGGGACGAAAGTCGGGCTTAGTGATCCGGTGGTTCCGCATGGAAGGGCCATCGCTCAACGGATAAAAGCTACCCTGGGGATAACAGGCTTATCTCCCCCAAGAGTTCACATCGACGGGGAGGTTTGGCACCTCGATGTCGGCTCATCGCATCCTGGGGCTGGAGCAGGTCCCAAGGGTATGGCTGTTCGCCATTTAAAGCGGTACGCGAGCTGGGTTTAGAACGTCGTGAGACAGTTCGGTCCCTATCCACCGTGGGCGTAGGAAAATTGAAGGAATCTGTCCCTAGTACGAGAGGACCGGGATGGACGAACCTCTGGTGAACCAGTTGTCAACCAATGGCACTGCTGGGTAGCTACGTTCGGAATGGATAACCGCTGAAAGCATCTAAGCGGGAAGCCAATCCTGAGATGAGTTTTCCCACTAGTTTATCTAGGTAAGATCCCTCCTAGACTAGGAGGTTGATAGGCTGCAGGTGTAAGTGTAGTAATATACTCAGCCGAGCAGTACTAATTGATCGAGGTCTTATTTTCATTACATGAATTTGATTGCGCTATTTAACATTCAGGGTACCTGCCTTTGTGCGGAAACCTTGACATGGAGAATATATCTCCGATGACACTGATATTGAGAGTCGTCGGTAGTGCTTAGTGATTATTGCGAAGGGGGTACACCTGAACCCATTCCGAACTCAGAAGTTAAGCCCTTCTGCGCCGATGGTACTACCAGTTTAGCTGGTGGGAGAGTAGGACGTTGCTAAGCACTACCGGCGGCTCTTTTTTAGTTGTCTTAGAGATATATTTGAGCTCCTGAGAGCCATTTTAAGGCTTTTGAATTGGGGTTCATGATCCATTTATCACAGTAAACCCTAAGATATAATCCTGCTCATCTGGTTAATTATGACCAAATGTGTAGGATTTTTGTCGTTAGTGGTGTGTTTGATCATAAATATTGGAACTTCTCGCATGAATTTGATAGAGTATTACCCTGTTCCTATTCATATCGACTAAGGAGATTTATCCTATGGCTCTCGATAAAGCTAAAGTTCAAGAGATTCTTGACACGATCCGTCCTCGTCTCCAGGCAGATGGAGGAGATATTGAGTTGATTGATGTTAATGATAAGAATGAGGTAGTTGTTGCGCTTCAGGGTGCCTGTCGTGGATGCCCCATGTCTCAATTTACTCTCGCTACTCAAGTTGAGTGCGTGCTTAAAGAGGCAATGCCAGAGGTAAGTGCTGTCGTTCCTCAGTAACGTCTTTTGGTGTGTTATGTTCTAAAGCGCAGTTTAAATATTTATTAAAGTACACTCCAGATGGGGTGTACTTTTTTGAAAAACCAAAATTTTTCTTGCGCTTCAACGATTCTTTGAAATATAATGAGAACATAGCTAAGAGGGGGTAATAGAAAAAGACGCGATTGCAATCGCGTCTTTTTCTATTACTGGTATAGGAGCCTACGTTTATTTTGAGAGGAGCTTTTCAAGGGAGGCAATTTTTACGCAGAGACAGAGCAGATCAACGGCGGGCTCAATATCGTTAAGGTCTGCATAGGTTGGCGCTAGTCGGATATTACGATCTTCTGGATCGATTTTGTAGGGGAATGTTGCGCCAGCGGGTGTAAATTTAACCCCCGCTTCACCACACATGGTAACCGCCTTGCTTGCGCAGCCTGCCACGGTGTCAAAAGAAATGAAATAGCCTCCTTCGGGGTGCGTCCACTCCGCAATGTTACATTCACCTAGGTTCTTTTCAAGTGAATCATAGACCGCGTTGAATTTTTTGTTGAGGATGGCCGCATGTTTTTGCATATGCTCAGAAACGGAATATCCGTTGCTAAAGAACCGTGCGTGTCGAAGTTGGTTTAATTTATCAAAGCCAATAGTGCCATGCTTCATGAAGTTTTTGATATCGGCAAGGTTTTCGGCGCTTGTTGCGACCCCCGAAATTCCCGCGCCAGGGAAGGTGATTTTGCTTGTTGAGCAAAACTCATAAACCATATTAGGGTTGCCTGCCTGTTCACAGGCGCTAATAATATCCATGATTTGTGCTGGAGATTCTGTGAGACTGTGCACACAATAGGCGTTGTCCCAAAAAATCCGGAAATCTTGAGCTTTTGGCTTAAGGGTAGCAAAGCGGCTTACTACTTCGTCGCTGTAAACAGTTCCTGTCGGGTTGGAGTATTTTGGCACACACCAGATTCCCTTGATACTTTCGTCTGCGGAGACGAGCTGTTCAATTTTGTCCATATCGGGACCATCTTCGAGCATCGGTACAGAAATAAGCTCAAAGCCGAAGTGTTCCGTCATACCAAAATGGCGATCGTAGCCAGGTACAATGCAAATAAATTTACGGTTTTTAATTTCGGACCAAGGGGTCGATCCATTGAGCCCGTCAATCATGGCGTGAGACAGGATGTCGAACATGATTGTGAGGCTACTGTTGCCTGCTACAAAAACATGCTCAGATGTTGTGCCGAGCATGTCGGCTATGAGTTGCTTAGCTTCTGTAATGCCATCAAGGCCACCATAATTGCGACAGTCTGTGCCCTCTTGATCGAAAAGATCAGAGGAGGAGTTGAGCGTGTCAAGCATCGGCAGAGAAAGCTCGAGCTGATCGGCTCCCGGCTTACCACGAGCAAGATTGAGATTCAGGTTCTGCTGAACGGTCTTCTGATACTCTTTCTGGCACGTTTCAAGTTCTTTGATTAGTTCTTCTTTTGCCGCAACTTGATAATCCATATGCTTCCCTTTGCGATTGATAAAAGTAGGTACATTTCTATTCTATAAAGGATTCCTGCAAGATTGTTAAAATTGCCAGAATTTGATATTGAATACCAACTCTTATTTGGTATGATAAGTTTCTCGAGAAGCATGTGCTTAGACGGATTATTGCCGACAATATTTCGATACTATTTGCGATTATTAAGGGAGTTATGTGTGAAGTCGATTCTGAAGATGATAAGCATGCGCATAATCGGCATCTTCTTTTCAGTAATTGGAGCAATCATAATTGCCCTTGTTTGGCTTAATATGGGAACAATCACCAGCGCAATCATGGGTAAACCAAGTTCGGCAAATGCTATTCAGGTGCAGCCGCAGAATCCAAGCACATCCAAAACAGAGTCTCAAGCCAATAATTCAATCCAAGATGTCTCACAGAGCGTATCAAATATTGCAAAGATGTCTTCAAGAAATCTAGCGGCAAACAGCAATGACGTTAATGGCGCAGCAAAAAAGATTAAAGCAATTGATAAAAAAATGAATAGTTTAATAGACAAGAATCAGAGCGTGCCTTTTGAGGAATGGACAAAAGCTGATCAGAAAAAGTATGCTTCACTCGAGTCTCAAAAAAAGACCGCAATCAATGAGTACAATTCGTCCGCAATTGAGGTTAATGAGAACTCTTCGAATACTCGGTCAAGCATAATGGAAGCGCTCAAATCATTTATTCACATAGATTAATAATTATTTCGTGTCCGAGCCTCTTGCTACAATAGCGTTGTCCAATAGGGCAAAATTTTGTCGTAAGTGATTGGCTAACTTTTGAGCGAGGAGGGCTTTAGCGGATAGGAAAAATGCACGTGATTGACTCGTTTTGAAATGCCATGAGGGAGATCGAAATATATCTCGAGGAGGAAGTATGAAGAAGAAAACAAGGCTATTGGGCTTTATTACCGTCATTTTTGCGCTATTTATTCTTGGATCAGCATGTTCAAGTACCACCAGCGAATCGGGAGTTGATTCAACAGAAACGGGAAGCGCTTCGACAACGTCTGAGCAACCAGCAGAAGAAAAGAAGCCTGATGTTCCTGCTGAGTATCTTTCTGCGCTTGTGAAAGCGGAGTCTTACGCAAACAACATGAATATGTCAAAAAAGGGTGTATATGATCAACTTACCTCAGACTATGGTGAGCAATTTTCAGAGAAAGCAGCGCAGTACGCCATTGATCATGTTGAGGCCGACTGGAAGGCAAATGCACTAGCTAAAGCGCGGAGCTATCAAGACGATATGTCGATGTCTCCAAAAGCAATCCATGATCAATTAACTTCAGATTACGGCGAAAAATTTACGAAGAAACAAGCAGATTACGCCATTAAGCATCTTAATGATTAACGTGTCTGCGCACGTGACAGTTCAAGCGTTGCGCGTTTGTATTTTGGGTATTCATTTAGTATAATTTCAAATACTGCACTCTTTGCTTTGTCACGCTATTGCATAATGATGGTTGACGGTTTACTGTGCAGGCGTAAGTATTGGCCCCGATAATGTACGTACCTATTAACCCGACGACGATTTTAATCAATTAACCCGACGACGAAACTGTAGGCGACAAGCATGTAGGGGGTCCCGATTTGTAAAGGGGTCCACATGACCGACCAAGTATTTGGTACCACGTTTGAAATGGAAGAGCTTTCTGAAGAGGAAATGAATGCCTTCATCGATGGTACTCTCACCGATTTTGACGAGGGCGACCTTGTTAACGGTACCGTAGTAAAGATTGAGCATGACGAAGTTTTGCTTGATATCGGCTACAAGTCAGAGGGCGTTATTCCTGCCCGTGAGCTTTCAATCCGTAAGGATGCAAGCCCAGCAGAGCTCGTTCAGTATGGCGAGCAGATTGAGGCACTTGTTCTCCAGAAAGAGGACAAAGAAGGCCGTCTCATCTTGTCAAAGAAGCGCGCTGAGTACGAGCGTGCATGGGGCAACGTTGAGAAAATGTTTGAGTCTGGCGAGATTGTTGAAGGCGAAGTTATCGAGGTTGTTAAGGGCGGTCTTATCATTGACATCGGCCTTCGCGGCTTCTTGCCTGCATCTCTCGTTGACCTTCGTCGTGTGCGCGACCTTCAAGCATTCCTTGGTGAAAAGCTTGAGGCTCGTGTTATCGAGATGGACCGCAACCGCAACAACGTCGTTCTCTCTCGTCGCGTAGTTCTTGAAGAGGGTCGCAAGCAGGACCGCGGTGCGCTTCTTGGAAAACTCCAGAAGGGCATGATTCTCCCAGGACATATTTCATCAATTGTAGACTTTGGTGCTTTTGTTGACCTTGGTGGCATTGATGGTCTTGTTCACATTTCTGAGCTTTCTTGGAGCCACGTAAATCACCCATCAGAGGTTGTTAAAGTTGGCGACGCAGTTCAGGTTCAGGTTCTCGAGGTTGATATGGACCGCGAGCGAATTTCTCTTGGTCTCAAGCAGACAACAGAAGACCCATGGAAGCAACTCGTTGAGAGCTTCCCAGGGAACGCTATTATCGACGGCAAAGTAACCAAACTCGTACCTTTTGGTATTTTTGTAGAGCTTGGTAATGGCGTTGAGGGATTGGTTCACATCTCAGAGATGGCTAAGGGCCACGTTGAGACTCCAGACCAGGTTACCGCTGTTGGCGAGACCGTAAAGATTAAGGTTATGGATGTCGACACCGAGCGTCGTCGTATTTCTCTTTCAATGCGTGCTGCAGCCGAAGAGCTCGGTTTTGAAATCGAGATCGCTGGCAAGGAGGGCGCTGAGGATGAGGCTGCGGAGGCAACCGAGGCTCCAATCGATGAGGCTCCTGTAGAGGATGTTGTTGTCGAGGAGGCTCCTGCTGAGGCAGAGGCAACTGAGGCACCTGCTGAGGATGCTGAGTAATCTTACTCGTTAGTTCATAGTTCATAGTTCATAAATAAGGCCCCTCAAAAAGAGGGGCCTTATTTTTTGTTTATGATGGGACTGGGTTAGGCGAGAAGCTCTTCTTCCTCAAGCGCCTCGTCAAACTGTGAGTTGTAGAGGTTGGCATAGAAGCCGCCCTTAACAAGAAGTTCTTCATGAGTGCCCGACTCAATTACCGAGCCCTTATCCATAACAAGAATGAGATCTGCATCGCGAATAGTGCTCAGCCTGTGCGCAATTACAAAGTTCGTGCGACCTGCCATAAGACGATTCATGGCCTCTTGGATCATGCGCTCAGTACGTGTGTCAACTGACGAAGTTGCTTCATCAAGAATGAGAATTGGCGCGTCAGCGAGAACTGCTCGTGCAATGGTTAATAGCTGACGCTGGCCAACAGAAATGTTTGATGCGTCTTCGGTAAGGATTGTGTCATATCCCTGAGGAAGCGTTCGGATGAAGTGATCCGCAAGCGCAATTTTTGCAGCTTGAACGATTTCTTCTTCAGTGGCATCGCTGCGCCCATAGGCGATATTTTCTCGGATAGTACCAGAGAAAAGCCAGGTATCTTGAAGCACCATACCAAACTCGGAACGCAGAGCAGAGCGTGTGAGTTCTTTGGTGGAGTGCCCGTCGAGGGTGATTTCGCCCCCTTGTATCTCATAGAAGCGCATGAGCAAATTCACGATAGTTGTTTTGCCCGCGCCTGTAGGACCAACGATTGCAACGGTTTGTCCTGGTTTTGCCTCAAAGTTGAGGTCAGTAATCAGGGGTTTTTCAGGGTTATAACTGAAAGCAACATGGGATCCCACAATGTGGCCGCGCACCTTTGAAGGGTCGAGCGAGGTCGCTGCTCCTTCTTGCTCAAGAGATTCTTCAGGTTCATCAAGGAGAACAAACACGCGCTCGGCAGCAGCGATGGTACCCTGAATGATGTTGGCGATTTGTGCTGTTTGGCTGAGGGGCTGGTTGAACTGCTGAACATACTGGATAAAAGCAAGAATATCTCCAATAGGCAGTCGACCCGAAGCTGAGAGTAGGGCAGCAACAACAACTACGATGGCATACTCAACGTTAGAAATAAAGTTAACGAGCGGCATCATAACGCTTGCGATGAATTGCGCTTTATAGGCAACGCCATAAAGTTCGGTATTATGCTGATTGAACTCCTCAAGAGAAGTTTTTTCTTGGTTGAATGCTTTTACGATGGTGTGGGCAGCGTAGTTTTCTTCAACGATACCGTTTATGTCACCCAACTTTGTTTGCTGCTGTGAGAAATACTTTTGTGAGTGGGGCGCAAGTTTGCTTGTCATGAAAAGTGTTGCCGGAATAGCTATGAGCGCAACAAGGGCAAGGACCCAACTAATCGAAAACATCATGATCACGATACCGATAATCGTCAGCGCAGACGTAAGAAGTTGTGAGAGAACTTGTTGCAAGTTACTTGAAATCAAATCTATATCGATAGTGATTTTTGACAGTATTTCTCCGTAAGTGTATTTGTCAAAGTAGGAGAGAGGAAGTCTGTCAAGTTTGTTGGAAACCTCGTTGCGCATACGCTTTACGAGGCTTTGCGTCAGTTTGACAGTCGACGACTGCTGACCCCAATTGAGTATTGAGCTTACAACGTAAAGGCTGATAAGGATGGCGATAATCTTTCCAATATAGGCAAAGTCCATACTCCCTGCGCCCTTCATGGCAAGCATAACGCCTTCAGCAATCTTATTGGTTGCAAGGGCCATGATTTTTGGGCCCGAGACGGCTGCCACAACGGAGAAGAGGGCGCAAATAAGAGCGACGATGAGCAGGGTACGCTCGGGACGCATGGCCCTGAAGAGTCGTTTAGTTGTTCCCTTGAAGTCAGCGGCTTTCTCTGCTGGATTGGCCATCGCCTGTGCCCCCGGAGGGCCTCCCATGCCTGATTGGGTTTGACCTTTTCTGCTTCCCGAACCTTGGTTGTTGCCGATTCCTGGCCCTGGTAACCCTGCCATTATGCGCTCATCTCCTCTTCGCTCAGTTGTGAGCGTGCAATATCTTGGTAAACTTCGTTTGATGCCAGTAACTCGTCGTGAGTACCTATGCCAGCTATGCGGCCATTGTCGATGACGATGATTTGGTCAGCGTGAGTGATCGTGGAAATTCGCTGGGCAACCGTAATAACAACTGATTCGCCCGTAACTTTGCTGAGTGCCGCGCGGAGATTGGCGTCGGTGGTTAAGTCGAGAGCCGAGAAAGTATCGTCGAATAGATAGATACTTGGCTTTCGGATAATGGCGCGCGCGATTGCGAGACGTTGCTTTTGCCCTCCCGAGAAGTTTTTACCTCCTTGTGAGACATGCTCGTTTAATTTTTCTGGAAGTGCATCCACAAACGATTGCGACTGGGCGATGGTAAGCGCCTCCCACATGTCGTCTTCAGTTGCGTCAGCGTTTCCAACACGTAGGTTGTCAGCGATTGTTCCACTGAAGAGCAACGCTTTTTGGGGAGCATATCCAATCTTTTCTCGTAGGCTTGTTTCGTCGAGAGTATCAATCGAGCAGCCGTTGATGAGGATGTCACCCTTGCTGGGCTTATAAAGACGCTCGATAAGGGCGAGGAGCGTTGACTTTCCCGAACCAGTTGAGCCAATGATGGCAGTTGTGGTTCCAGCTTTTGCGGTAAATGAGATGTTACACAGTGCGGGCTCATCCGCGCCTTCAAACTTAAAAGAGACATCTTTGAACTCTACGGATGCCTTGCCGCTCATGAGGCAAGGATTCTCAGGATTCTGAATGCTTGGTATCGTGCTTAAGACTTCATCGATACGTTCGGCGGATACGCCAGCACGAGGAAGCATGATAAAGATAAGCGAGAGCATCATGACTGACGTCATGAGCTGCGTAGCATACTGCAAAAAGGCCATCATCGATCCGATTTGCAGAGTGCCCTTGCTAATATAATGAGCACCAAACCAGATAATTGCGATAGTTACAAGTTGAACAATGAGCATCATGATGGGCATGAGGGTAACCATCATGCCATTAACCTTGAGTGAGATATCCGTGAGCTCCTGATTTGATTTTTGAAAGCGCTCACGTTGTGTTGACTGTCGATTAAAGGCGCGAATAACGCGTACACCCGTGAGTCCTTCTCGAGCAACCTGATTAAGGCCATCCTGTTTCTTTTGCATATTACGAAAGAGGGGCATAGCGTATCGCGCAACAAATACGATGATTACGGCGAGAACGGGAACAGCCGCTCCAATAATCCAAGAAAGGCTTGCGTTGGTTTTAAGCGCCATATATATTGACCCGATTGCGGTGAGAGGAGCAATGAGCGCAATCCTCATAAGCATGAAAGACATTTGCTGAACTTGAGCTATGTCGTTGGTCGATCGAATGATGAGCGAAGCGATAGAAAACTTATCGACGTCGCCAAGTGAAAATGCTTCAACACGCGAAAAGACTTTGCTGCGCAAGTCCCGAGCGATTCCCGCTGAGATGCGAGAAGCGAGATATCCAGCAATGACCGAAAGGAGCACTGTTGCCGCTGAAATAAGCAACATGAGCAAGCCTTTGGACAGGATGTAGTGCATTTGGGTCGCTGAGGTTCCTGCGCCCTGTGTTGCTGGATTGACAATACCCTTGTTGACTATTCCGATGTCTACGATGTCAGACATCTGGTTAGGTAGTTCGAGGTTTCCCATTACTTGGCCGATGGTGAGAATGATAATCACAATCACCAACGCGAGGTAAGGCTTGTAATTCTTGAAGATTTTACTCATGTGTTTCTCCCGAGTGATGTGGGTTATGTTGAGTTCTCCAGGCGCATGCGTGGCTTTTGTGAACGTTTTCCATGCGAGACGTTATAACATTAGTGAGGGTTTCAGTGGCCTCAAGAATTTGGATAAGTTGCTCATCGTTGGCTTCGGCTAGCATTTCTTTGAGCCTTCGCTCGTTGACCTTGGCGGCTTCCAAAAGTTTGTGTTTTCCTTCGGGGGTAATCGAAAGAACTTGTGAACGCCGGTCCTCCTCACTAGCTTGACGATCGAGAAAACCGTTTTGGGCCAGTACGTCAATCTGCTTTGAGAGAGCGGGGGCGTTAACATTAAGCATTTTCAATAGATGTGCCTGGCTGAGGGAATGCTTGCTCAGTAAGGCGAGCAGGCAAAGGTCGCGCGGAGAGCGAAGTCCGATTTCCTTGCAGCTGAAATGCATGAATCTATTCAGCATTGGCGTGACGATATTGAGTCGTTGAGCGAGATGTGAAAGGGATTCATCTCGATTGATTGATGGCTTGTTGTCAATATTTGTTGAGTTTGTCATATATCCTCCTTAATAATATAGTAAGAATAATAATTTCTAAAAGCAACTATTTCGTTTGGAAAGTTATGTGTATTCTTTGTGAAGAGTAAAGACCTATCATTCAACGCCTGGGTGGCTTTAGTATTCTGCATGAGAAGGGTACAATTTGGCTATGAGAATAATATTAG
>CALLZE010000068.1 GCA_937858655.1 uncultured Coriobacteriales bacterium | reverse complement strand
CATGACAAAAAAGACAAACACCGAAATTACGATAATGGCTACGCCGCCCATTGTTGGTGTGCCTTGTTTTTCGACAATATGGCGTTGTGGGCCATCAACACGAACCTGTTGCCCAATATGCAGACGACGCAAAACACGAATAACACCGGGAATGCTCAGGGCAACAAGAATCATCGAGACCGAAAGGGCTATAAATACTTGAAATGTTGGATATTGCGCTAGCTTAGCAAGCACGATATGCTCCCATCTTTTCAATTACTTGTTCAAGCGCGCAACCGCGCGAAGCTTTCAAAAGAATCAGATCTTCTGGTTGTGCGATAGCGGCAAGCTTTTGGCACAACTCATCTATTTTACCAAGTTCAAAATGATATACATAGGGCATTCCGGCATCTTGAGCTGCTTGGGCCATTTCAGCGCTAAACTCTCCGTAACAAAGGAGCGTGTCGATAGACAAAGATGAGCACAAGGCTCCTATCTCCCTATGTGCTTCAGGGGCATAATCGCCCAGTTCAAGCATATCGCCAAGTACCGCGATGCGCTTGCCTCGCGTGCAGAGGTGCGCAAAGGTATGAAGAGCACCCGCCATCGACGTAGGATTCGCGTTATAAGCATCATTAATAAAGGTGAGACCCGAAGCCTCATCAAGAACACGCGCAAACCGCATGCCGCTCAAGGTCGCATGCTTGCAAGCCTCTTTGAGCGTCTCGTTATCAATGCCAAGGCGCGCGCCGATGATGATTCCAAAACTCGCGTTAACGAGGTGATGCTCACCGGGCACGCTCAAAGAAAACTCAAATGAGCCAAAAGGTCCCGTAATACGCGCCTGATAACAGCCCTGTTCATCACAGATCACGTTATCAAGAACGACATTAGCTGCCCTATCAAAACCAACTGATATCTTTTCGCACTCGGCGGCGTCGATGAGAATATCACGGAAATCCTCTTCAAAACGATACAGCGCAATGCCACTTTCGGGCAGTTCTCTAAATAACTCAGCCTTAGCGTGAGCAATCTCTTCGCGTGAGCCAAGAAGCTCAATATGGGAGGTGCCCAACGTTGAGATGACACCCATATGAGGGCGAGCCATACGCGCCAATTCGCGGACTTGACCTTTACCGCGCATACCCATCTCGACAATGAGCACCTCGGTCCGGTCATCAACGCGCAAAACGGTCAGCGGCGCGCCCAGCTCATTGTTCTGATTTCCTCTCGTAGCAACAACATTTTTCCTACTTGAAAGTATCGACGCGATGAACTCTTTTGTGCTGGTCTTTCCGGTCGAGCCCGTAACGCCAATCACCGTGACATCATTGCGCATATCCATAAGATCACGCTGGTGCGACGCAAGACCCGTGATGCCCTTAAAGACACTCCGGACCACAATAACGCTTGCTTGACCATTCACTATACTTGGGTGATCAGCAACACGCTGAGCTGCGTCTTCTTGTTCAACAAGCAAAATCGAAGCGCCCTTATCGAGCGCCGTCTCAAGATATTCATGTCCATCCGCACGTGCTCCAACAAGCGCAGCAAAAAGCGTATCCGCCTCAACATCGCGCGAATCAATTACTACCCGCGAAGCACTCACATCGGATGCGCCCGCAAACAGCATGCCGCATAAAACACGCGCAATTTTTTCTGCCGTCATGCTATACATAAATTACTGTTCTCCATCAGGGTAATATCCCAATTTTTTCAGTGACTCACGCGCCACTTCGCGATCGTCAAAATGAACCGTGTGATGAGCAAATACTTGATAATCCTCGTGACCCTTGCCAGCAATCAACACACAATCGCCGGGTTTGGCGAGAAGACAGGCGCGCTCGATGGCATGGCGGCGATCAACTTCGGTGTTAAACTTTCCGCCTGATGCGCGCAGTCCATCCTCGACTTGGAGAAGAATCGCAATAACATCTTCTCCGCGGGGATTATCACTGGTCGCGATGGCGATATCAGCAAATGTTCCTGCAACTTTTCCCATAATGGGTCGTTTACCGGGGTCACGATCGCCTCCGCAACCGAAGACTACGATAACGTTTCCTTGTGTCGCGGCACGCATTGCCTTAAGCGCCTTCTCAAGCGAATCGGGCGTGTGAGCATAATCAACAACAACCTCAAAAGGCTGACCCGCGATGATGCGTTCAAGGCGGCCAGGAACTTGCGGAGCTTCGCTCAAGGCCTCAGCAATTGTTTCGACATCGATGCCGAGCCCATAAGCGCATCCCGCGGCGACGAGAGCGTTATCAACGTTGTAGGCACCAGGAAGTGGTAACGTAACGTAAGCTTCTCCCGTAGGCGTATCTAATGTGAAATACGTACCGTGAGGCTGTGGCTCAATTTTTTTGGCGCGAATGCTTGCCTCTTCAGCGCAGCCCACCGTCAAAATGTCATAGTCGGCGCTTAGTTCTGAGGCAAGACGCAAACCGACATCAGTGTTGATATCAATAACGCGTGCCTTCACCTTGAAATCAGTAAAGAGACGCTTCTTGGCGGCAAGGTAATTTTCCATCGAACGATGATAATCAAGATGATCTTGCGTTAAGTTGGTAAAGGCCACCGCGCCAAACGTCACACCGTCAATACGGGAAAGGTCTATGGCATGGCTGGAGACCTCCATTGAAACATGTTCCACATGGGAATCCGCCATTTCGGCAAGCAATTTCTGAAGTTCTGCCGACTCGGGCGTTGTGCGTGATGCTTGTATCTGTTCATCGCCAATGCAAGTGGCAACCGTGCCGATAACACCGGTCTTTTTGCCTGCGTGGCGCATAATGCTATCTAATAAATAGGTTGTCGTCGTTTTTCCGTTGGTGCCCGTAATACCAACAACGTCCATCCGCGCGCTTGGATCTCCATAAAAGCGCTGAGCGGTCAGGGCAAGGGCGTGGCGCGTATCCTGTACGATTAGCTGGGGGGCTTCTATGTCAGCGAGCTCGTGCTCAACGCACAAAGCAAGCGCTCCCGCCTCAATCGCTTTCTGGGTATAGTCGTGTCCATCAGATTCAAAACCTTTAATGCAGACAAAAAGCGCACCAGGCTTAACATTGCGCGAGTCAAACTCGACAGTGCTCACCTCGAGATGCTCAATCTCGTGCACATCTCCCCTGCTGACCCTGAAAGGAACCTCGGCAAAAAGCTCTGAAATCTTCATAGTTCATCCCTTATCTTAAACATCTCAAGTGTTGCCGTTCCGCTAATAATCCCCACCTCTATTGTAAACTTACAAGCAACACCTCATCAGTCTTTTAAGACTGAAACACCTTTTGAGGGAGCAATATCAAGATGGCGCGCGGCAAAGCTTGCAATATTTGCAAAAGTTCCTCCCGCAACGGTGCTTCCGTAATAGCCGCGCTTAGGCTCATCAATAACAACAAGCACGAGCAACTGAGGATCGTCAGCCGGTAAAAATCCGACGAAGGAGCCCATATACTTACCAGAAACATAGCCTTTTCCGGGAATCGCTTTTTGCGCCGTACCTGTTTTTCCTGCGACAGAATATCCCTTGACCTTTATTCCCTGACCGGTACCCTTGGTCATTACCTTCTTAAGTATGGTGGTTGTCTGCGCGGCCGCTGACTCACTTACGGCCCTGCTTGTCGGAAGATTTTGCACTTTAGTAGGATCGCTCGGCACATCCTTAAGCAGGTAATGACCAAGGGTACCGGTCAGGGAATAAAGG
>CALLZE010000067.1 GCA_937858655.1 uncultured Coriobacteriales bacterium | reverse complement strand
GTTTATGGAACCTTTGATCCTTCATGGGTTCTCGCTTTTTCATTCCCCTTGATATTTGGCATGATTGTTGGGGATGCGGGATATGGCTTACTCTTGCTGGCCTTCTGCCTCTTTTTTAAGTGGCGTTATCCTCACAACGGAGCGGTACAAGCTTTCACCAGCGTGCTCGCCCCCGCTGGATTAATGGCCATCATTTTCGGAATCTTTTACTTTGAATTTTTTGGCGACTTGGCACACGTCTATATTCCTGGTCTCAATCAAATTCATCCTATACAAATTGCTTCGGGGTTTTCGTTGCCGTTTATCAGAACATCGTCTGATATGCAAATGACGTTTTTGCTTATGGCCGTGGGATTCGGAGTTGTTGAAGTTATCATTGGCCTTATCTTCGGCATTATAAATAACCGGCGGATGGGTCAGCATAAGCATGTTATCGAAAAAAGCGGCATACTCACCATCCTGTTTGCGGGCTTGGCAATAGCCGCCTTAAAGTTTATGCCGGTGCTTACCGAATCATTATCTGTTCAAGCGGCCGCTATCGTAAACTATGTGGTTTACTTTGTTTTTGCAATCGGGTTCATCGTCACGCTGTGGGGCGGCGGTATTATGGGCGCCATTGAGACGATTGAATCGGTGGCCCATATTGCGAGTTACATACGTATCATGGCCGTTGGCCTCGTGGGCGCTCTCTTGGCGGATGCCGCCAATAAACTCGTGTTTGTTACGATGCCCAACGCCGGAGGTATCGTTATCGCTTTAATGCTCCATATACTCAACTTTGCCATCATATGCTTCAGCCCATCAATTCACGCGCTCCGTCTTACTTTCCTTGAGTTCTTCGGAAAGTTTTGGGAGGCAGGTCGCGTGGCATACAAACCGTTTGTCCGAATAGGAAAGGATGAGTGACATGAAACGCCAACTTTCATGGTCGAGGCGAGGTCAGTTGATCTCTGTTGCTGCGCTTGGCATATTGGCTTCAACGCCAGCGCTTGCACTTGCAGAGACAACGACAACGACTCAAGAACTGGATCCAAAGGTGCAAATTGCTAAGTATATTGGCGCTGCGATTGCGATGGCAGCATCGGCGCTGGGTGCAGCATATGCCCAAGCAAAAATTGGTTCAGCGGCAGCGGGGACCCTTGCAGAAAACCCTGATGCTGGAACAATGCTTATTGTCTTGCAAGCGCTCCCGGAGATTATCGTTCTTCTTGGCTTTGTATCGGCACTCATTATTAGTGGCTAGAGGTGAGCGAGATGTCTGGTGACGGGATTGTTCTCTCTATTCGATCCCTCGGTTTTGAGAAAGTTGCGGAAATCGAAAGCGCAGCCAAGACCCAAGCTGAGCAGGCTATCGAAGCTGCCTCTCATAAACAGCACGATTCTGCCGAGCAGTATATTTCTTTGCATGTTGAGCAGGCAAAGCGCGATGCCTTGCGTAACGAGCATAGTGCGGCAATCGCTAATGGCCGACTTCTTGCTGAAGTGAAAGCAGAATTCTTAGATCGAGTAGCGCATAAAGCACAAGAGCGTTTGATGGAATTGCGCGATTCGCCAGAGTATCCTGCGCTCCTCTGCGGTTTGGCCCTTGATGCGCTTGAGAATCTGGGTGCTGACGCATCGGTTCATGTTGACCCTCGTGATGTCGACGTAATGGCGCAATGTCTCGCAGAAGGAAGCAAGCGCTACGCGCTCATTAGCGTTATTGGTGATATTGAGACTGCGGGGGGCGTTATTGCTGAGTCTTCCGATGGCAAGATTAGTTGCGATAATACGTTCGAGGCGCGTCTTGCGCGTGAGAATGCAATGAAAAGTAAGGAAATCTGGGAGGTTCTGCAGCAGTGACTCCCCGTAAAAACATATCCACGCTTGAGTATGCTAGCGCGCGTGTCCGTTCGCATAGAGCTCGTTTATTCGATGAGAAGATGTACGCTGACCTGCTCAATGCCGATTCGCTACGTGCGCTTCATGAACTACTTGAGAGCACTAAGTACCGGGCTGTTCTTAGCAAGCATTCCTTGCAAACCTCAGGAGCCCGTGCAATAGGTGATGCTGTGGCAGACTATCTTCGTGAAGAGTACTTTTTTTGCCAGCGCTTTTATACTGACGCCCAAGCAGTATCGCTTGAGGTGCTTTCAGGTGCCCTTGATATTGTGGATTTAAAAACGGTCATTCGTGGAAAATATGCAGGTTCATCGTATGACGATATCATTGCAACATTTTTTGGTCCGGGACTTTGCATCGAGCGATCAGCTCTGCTTTTGTTGGCGAAGCAAGAATCGCTTGAGGACGTTGTGCGCATGGCCGTTACTTTGGACATTCCCTTTGCTTTAGCCGTCAAACTGGGGGCTGAACGTTTTGCCATTTCTAATGCGCTTTCTGAGGTTGAACTCAGTCTTGATCAAGCATATTTTTCGTGGGCATTTGAAAAGTGCTCCCATCAGGCAGAAAGAAAAACTCCCATCATCTCCTACCTTCAAGATCGTATTGATGTGCAAAATATAATGACGCTTGCGCGTTTTGTAGTTGCCCAGAAATTTGCGGGGGAGCCACCAGCTTTGGCGACTTACTACCTTGCCGGGGGCACCGTTTTTCCTACTTTAAAAAAGTTCGAAAAAGCGGCACAAGCTCTCAGCATCGATGAGTTCGCAACCTTTATAAAAGCGCCGCGGTTTGCTCACTTGGTTCAAAGTCAGCTTGCGGAGTACAACGTATCTGATTCACTCGCAAGTCTTGATAGAACCCTGAACGTCGATGTAGTTATGCATGCCATTACAGTGGGCAAGCGAGAAATTGAAAATGTGGGAGTAAGCGTTGCCTATCTGCTTGCTCTTGAAAATGAAGTAAAGAATATCCGTCTCATTGCTCACGCAAAAGCATTTAAATTGCATGCATCGGTCATCAGAAAAGAGCTCGTTGGTGTATAGGCTTATTTGCATAACGGACAAAAAAACAGCCGATGGTTTCAGGTTGGCCGGTATTAGTGTTCGCGAAGCTCAATCACCTGAAGAGGCTCGGCAAATTATTTATGAGATGTTACAAGAGGATGAAGTAGGCATTATCGCGCTCGATCAGCGTTTGTCGGAGGCCCTCGATGAGCGTCTCGAAAAGCAGCTTGAGCGCGTATATCGACCTGTTGTCGTTATGCTTCCCCTTGGAGAAAGCGCGCAGACAAGTGAGCTGACCCAGTTACGGCTGCAGCGCCTAATCAGGCGGGCAGTTGGGTTTGATGTAACACTAAAGAGAGGCAAGTAATATGGAACGCCAAACGCAGGCTTCGTTTCACAATGTACGTGGCTCAATTGTTTCAATCGTGGGACCGGTTGTTGGAGTTGAGCATATGGCAGGCGTGCGTATGTATGATATCGTGCGCGTCGGCAATGCAGGACTCATGGGTGAAGTAATTAAACTGCGCGATGATTTGGCGACTATCCAGGTGTACGAAGAAACGGCCGGCCTTCGAGCAGGTGAACCAGTCGTTGCTACGGGTCGTCCCCTTACTGTTGAGTTGGGCCCCGGCTTGCTCAGTTCAATTTTCGATGGAATTCAGCGCCCCCTTGAGCAATTGAGCGCTCAAGAGACTGAGGCTTTTATTCGTCGTGGCGAGCAGATTTCTCCGCTTGACCGTACAAAACTTTGGGATTTTTCTCCTCTCCATAGTGTGGGAGATACTGTTTCTGCGGGTGCGGTACTCGGAACGGTAGAGGAGTTCGCTCTCCTTCATAAAATACTCGTGCCTCCACACGTTCCAACGCAAAAGATTGCCGAGATCGTGCCCGCGGGACAGTATTCCTTGGACGACGCGATTGCAAAGCTCGAGGATGGTACTGAACTGAAGCTATCTCACCATTGGCCGGTGCGCGAGCCTCGACCCTATGCCCAAAAGCTTGACCCTTCAATTCCCTTTGTTACGGGCATGCGCATTCTTGATACGCTTTTTCCGATTGCTCTTGGCGGCAACGCAATTATCCCCGGTGGGTTTGGCACGGGCAAAACGGTCACGCAGCAGTCACTTGCAAAATGGTCTGACGTTGACGTCATCGTCTATGTTGGCTGCGGCGAACGCGGCAACGAAATGACGGAAGTGCTTACTGAGTTTCCTGCTCTTGAGGATCCCCGTTCGAGTAATCCTCTTATGCAGCGAACAGTGCTCGTTGCTAATACATCAAATATGCCCGTTGCGGCTCGTGAAGCTTCGATTTATGTCGGTGTCACGATTGCCGAGTATTATCGTGATATGGGCTACTCAGTTGCGATGATGGCTGATTCAACATCACGCTGGGGAGAAGCGCTTCGTGAGGTCTCGGGCCGCCTCGAGGAAATGCCTGGTGAGGAGGGCTATCCAGCGTATTTGGCCACGAGGCTCGCGGCATTTTACGAGCGAAGTGGCCGCGTGATTCCGCTATCGGCAACCGTGTGTGAAGTCGAGGGGGAACAGAAGCCAAGTCAAACTCATCTGTCTGACGTTTCGGGCGCTTGCGAAGGCTCAGTCACCATGGTAGGCGCCGTGTCTCCGGCGGGAGGCGATATGTCAGAACCTATTACTCAAAATTCATTGCGTGTCGCGGGAGGTTTTTGGGCGCTTGATACCGATCTTGCCCATAAACGCCATTTTCCGGCTATTAACTGGACAAAAAGCTACACGTTATTCATGGATCAGGTCGTTGGTTGGTATCGTGACAATGTTGCGACTGATTGGCCACAGAAACGTACAAGCGCAATGGGTATTTTGCAGAAGGAAATTGAACTCAACGAAATTGTTCAACTTGTCGGTCCCGATGCGCTGCCTGATAGCGAAAAACTGACTCTAGAAATTGCGCGTATGCTTCGCGAAGATTTTTTGCAGCAATTCGCTTTCGACGAGGTTGACGCATACTGCACCATCAAAAAGCAGTACGATCTGCTCAGTATAATCCTGCTCTATGCTGACGAGTCGCGCGAAGCCTTAGCCAAAGGCGCAACGCTCTCGAGTATTCTTGAGGGGCCCATTCGTGGCAAGATCGCCTCGCTCAAAACAACCGAACTCGAGACATTCAAACACGACGTTAAACAGCTCACGAGTGATGTGCGCGCTCATATGAGTCAGTTGGAGGTGGAGTAAATGAAAACTGCTTCTCAACAGGTTGCTCCCAAAGAGAGCGAAGAATCGAGTGCTATTGTTGGATCCGCACTTTCAACAACGCGATATCGCACGTTGCGCATGGTGGCTGGTCCATTGGTCATTGTTGACCGCATTATTGAAGTTGCCTACGACGAAACCGTCGAGATAAAACTTTCGGATGGGACTTTTCGCCACGGAAAGGTTCTTGAAGTAAACGGGGATACCGCCATTGTCCAAGTTTTTGAGGGAACAAGTGGTATTGACGTAAAACAATCTACGGTTCGATTTTTAGGCGAGGCAGCGAAGATGGAGGTGAGCACGACCTTGCTAGGTCGCGTCCTCAATGGGACGGGTACACCAATTGATAAGGGGGCACCTCTCGATGGGACGCAGCGGCGTGATATTAATGGCGCACCAATTAACCCCTTTATGCGCATTCAGCCATCCGACTTTATCGAAACTGGCATCTCTGCTATTGATGGCCTTAATGTCTTGGTCCGCGGACAGAAGCTTCCGATATTTACGGCATCGGGTCTTCCTGCCAATGAACTTGCCGCGCTTATTGTTCAGCAAGCGCGTGTGCTCTCGGGCGAAGAGTTTGCTGTTGTGTTCGGGGCGATGGGCATTACCAATCGCGAAGCTTCATATTTTGTAAAAAAGTTTGAGGAATCGGGCGCCCTTGAGCGCGTTGTTCTCTTCATGAACTTGGCAAACGACCCCACTGTTGAGCGCATTTTGACTCCTCGTTGCGCTTTGACTGTTGCTGAATATCTTGCCTTCGACTGCGATATGCAGGTGCTGGTTGTTCTTTCAGACATGACGAATTACTGTGAAGCTCTTCGTGAGATTTCAACAGCGCGCGAGGAAGTACCTGGCCGCCGCGGTTATCCCGGTTATCTTTATACCGACCTCTCAACCATTTACGAGCGAGCAGGTCGCATTAAAGGCTCAAAAGGGTCTATTACTCAACTGCCGATTCTCACAATGCCCGATGACGATATTACGCATCCCATACCCGACCTAACGGGATATATTACTGAGGGTCAAATCGTGTTGAGCCGCGCTCTCCATCGTAGAGGGCTTTTCCCGCCCATTGATGTTTTGCCCTGTCTTTCACGTCTGATGAATTCGGGTATTGGCGAAGGGAAAACTCGTGAAGATCACAGCGCGCTCGCCAATCAACTCTATGCTGCCTATGCGCATGGCAATGAGCTTCGTCAATTGGTGGCTATTGTTGGCGAAGAGGCCCTCTCATCAGATGACCAAAAGTATTTGAAGTTCGCCGATGAATTTGAGGCGCGCTATATTAACCAAGGCGAGCATGGACGCTCTCTTGAAGAGACGCTGTGGCTCGGCTGGGACTTGCTGACGCTTTTGCCACCTCAAGATTTAACGCGCGTCAAAAAGTATGTAGAAAAATATGGTATTCACCCAGAAGCCGAAGCGACTCAAGAAGGCGAGTGACATGGAAGAGATTCGCCCAACCCATGCGCAACTTCTTGCTTTACGCGAACAGATAAAAGTTGCCACTTCAGGACGCGATCTTCTCAAGAGTAAGCGCGATGCGCTTTTGCTTGAGTTTATGGAAGTTGTTGACACGACTCTCGATTTATCTGTGGAGCTTTCCAAAACGCTTGCAGAAGCCCAGTATCAGTTTGAATTTGCAAATGCTTTTGACGGCGAAGCGGCGGTTCACTCTGCGGCTCTTGCTTCGAGCGGAGAAGTGTTTGTTGATATTTCCGGTTACCGTGTTATGGGAGTTGCGGTGCCCGTAATTAAACAATCGCCACGTCTGCCTCGTACCTCATTTAATCGTGGATACTCACCGACGGGTGTTTCGGTGCGGGTTGATGAGGCGGCCTACGGTTTTGAAAAAGCGATTTCTTCCATCATGAAATATGCAGAAGCAGAAACGCGCCTTCGACGAGTGGGCGCGGAGATAAATAAAACAAATCGTCGCGTTAACGCCCTTGATGAAATCCGTATACCTCAACTTAAAAGTCAGGTTCGGTTTATCGAACAGACACTCGATGAGCGCCAGCGAGAGGAACTCTTTCGACTCAAAAAAGTCAAAAAGAAAATTGCACGCGGCCACGCTAATTCCTGAAAAAATGTTACTACCTGCGATTTTGTGGAAAATAAACAGAGACTGGAAACGAAGCAGGGGGGAGAAGGTGGGATTATCGTGGACAACTCTGTTGAAACTAATGTGCAATTGACCGAAAGCAGTAGAAAGAACCGTCTGGTAGATGGCGAATATAAAAAGCGCTACATGTCAGTGAGGGCTAAGTTTACCATTTCATTGTGTTTTGCGACGCTTTGGCTTTTTCTGTCAGTTTTTTTGGCAAGAAACTGGTATAGCGATTTAGCGTCATTAACAAATGCCGTGTTTGCTGCTATTGTCATCGCAGGCGTGGCACTCGTACCAGGCTTCATGAACGCTTTCTTAGTTTCAAGCCTCATATTGGATCGGCAACCTCGTCTCGCAAATATTGATTTGGTTCACGAACCTGTGACCGTGCTTATTGCCGCCTACAACGAGGAAGCTGGTATTTACCATTCTCTTGAGTATATTGGCCGGCAGTCATATCAAGGCGCCGTAAAGGTCATTGTCGTCGACAACAACTCGACGGATAACACTTCTGAGGAAGTTTTGCGTGCTAGCAGAGAACTCAATATGGATATCAAATTGCTCTCTGAACCCCAGCGTGGTAAATTCAATGCCCTTAACCGCGGCCTTCAGGATATTGAAACAAAATTCTTCATTGCGCTTGATGCCGATACGCTCATTCATAAGGATGGCCTCGCGTACCTAATGGCGCGCATGAAGGCATCCCCAGCCAATGTTATCGCTGTGGCGGGTAGCATGTTGGTTAAGAACAGCCGAGAAAATTTGATTACTAAGATTCAAGAATGGGATTACTTCTTAAGTATTGCATCAGTCAAAAGAATGCAGGGTCTCTACCAAGGAACGCTGGTTGCGCAGGGAGCTTTTTCGCTCTTTAAGACAGATGCGATTAGGGAACTTGGCGGCTGGCCAGAGGCAATTGGCGAGGACATTGTTGTAACGTGGGAGTTGCTCGCTCAGGATGAAAAGGTCTACTTTGAACCATGCGCTGTTGCGTTTACCACGGTGCCTTCAACGTTCAGGATGTTTGCGCGCCAGCGCGCACGCTGGGCGCGAGGAATGCTTGAGGGAATTCGTGCGGTTAAGCCATGGCAGCAACCTTCGCTTTACCATAAGGTATGTACCGGTTTTGACCTGTTCATTCCGCTGGTTGATACCTGCTATACCCTCTGCTGGATTCCTGGTTTAGTGCTTGCGATTTTCTTTGGCAATTATGCCATCGTCGGTCCTATGGCCTTGCTCGTATTGCCATTGACCCTCGTCGTATTTGGTATTTTGTATTATCACCAAACGAAGTATGTTTTCAAGACTCTTGACTTGAAGGTACGACGGAATTTTTTGGGCTTTGTTTTCTTTATGTTTATCTATCAAGCTATCATGTCACCTGTCGCGCTTTATGGGTATCTTCAGGAGGCATTTGGCGCGCGGCGCGTTTGGAAGTAAAGTAGAGGTATGGCAAAAAAGAAACTTTCTAAAACAAACGCGATTCGCATTGTCGAACAACATAATATCGCCTATAAAGAATACAGCTATGAATGGTCTGAAGATGATTTAAGCGCTCGTCACGTTGCCTCGCAATTAGGACAACGTGACGATCAGGTTTTCAAGACACTCGTTGCTTTAGGTCCCAGGTCCGGGCCTGTTGTTGCCGTCGTGCCGGGCTGTCGCGAACTCGATTTAAAGAAACTCGCAAAAGCGAGCGGCAATAAAAAAGTTGAGATGTTTCATGTAAAAGATCTTGAACAGACAACTGGCTACATTCGGGGTGGTTGTTCTCCTGTCGGCATGAAAAAGCTCTTTCCGACATTTATTGATTCTTCCGCTCTCAATTTTGAAACCATCATAATTTCGGCTGGTCAACGTGGGCTTCAAATGGAACTCAGCCCCGAAGACCTTGCGCGACTTGTGCGGGCAACATTTGTGGACCTTTCGGAAACGAGCGAAAGCGAAATTTTGAGCTGACCTTAAAACGGTCAGGAATCAAGCGTTGATGCAAGCGGTGTATGTTTCAAGGATGCTTGCAGTGAGTTTGTTGTCAATCATATTTATGGGTAGAAATGCGCGTGGCTCATCTTCATAGGGGAGGATAGTTTTTTCAAACCACGCCACGTCGCGCCACGCCCCATTTTTAAAACCCGTACGGTGCATCACTCCAGCCGGAGAAAACCCGAGCGACTCATGGAGTCGCTGACTTTTTTCATTGGGAAGGGTTACAATTCCGTACACGTTGTGCACTCTTTGAATGCGTAGAATATCTATAAGACAAAGATACATCTGCTTACCGAGGCCTCGAGTATGAACGCGGGAATCCAAATAGATTGAAAGCTCCGCATCCCACTGGTACGCTGGGCGCTCTTTAAGCTTATGTGCATAGGCATATCCAATAATTGCATCATTTTGTTTGCAAATAAGGTATGGGTAATGTTGAGATATTGATGCGATGCGCTGTGAGAAATCTTCAAGGGAGGGCACTTCGAGCTCAAAGGTAATCGCGGTGTCAATGTAGGTTGAGTAGAGCGCGAGGATTTCTCGCGCATCTTCGACACGCGCGAATTGTAAAGTTGAAGTCGTCATAGAATCCTTACAGTTAATAACTCGCCATTTTTGAATGATATTTTGGATAATACGCTTTGCAGCGGCTATTTGCCATTTTCCACGTAGTCATGCTTTTGGCAACGCCAGCACCATTGAGGTGTATGTATTCAAAGAGGAGTTGGTTTTTATCAATCCAACGAGTAAACATGACGGCATGATAGGGTTTGCCATTGAGGTGTTCCAAGATAACCTCATCGCCGTATTTTAAGTCATTGACGGAGCGCCAGTACCCTGAATAGTGCCAATAGTAGGTGGTTGTTGAGCGTCCAAGTCCCCAAATCATGGAGCCAAAACCCGAGCAGTCGGTGCGATAACCCTCGTGCCACCGGCGCTGTGAGTAGGGTACGCGTTGGGCTAGCCAGCGGTAAGCGCGAATTTTTCGCTGAAATTGGTTGGCCGCGCCTGTAGGGTAAATGCGCTTTTGAGGTAATTTCGCAAGAGTAAAACTCCCCGCTGAATTATTCTTGCCTGAGGCTACTTTATGGCGAGTGCTCGGTGCTTGATAAGAGAAAAGCGAGAGGGGCGCTAGCCGTGTTGGCGTACGTGAACTAGCGATGGCATATTTGATGGTATAGGTTCCTGCGGGTAAATCAGAAAAAGAAAATATTCCGCTTGTGGACGCATACACTAAAGAATCAAATCCGGTTTGTGAGCCACTTTCTGTTATGAGCGAACATTCGGCAATTTCTCGATATTTTGTTAATCGATGCAATTGACCTTTAAGTGTTGTGCGGGCGGTGTTCGCCTGCGTTGGCAGAATTGCGTCATTGATGACCGTTGATTGCCCGGCAACAACTTCAAATTTTGTTGCTTCCTCAATGGTAGTGGCAATTCCATTTGCTTTGTACCAACTTGAGGTGTTGAGAACGAGTTCTGGAGAAGACATGCTGGTTTGTGGTATGTAAGCGGCGCTATTGCGCGCAAAGCATATGACGTACGTGCCGGCAGGAATACTGGCGCCTAAGGTTGCTCCCGTTTGGGTTGATTTTTGATTAATGAAACGCCCACCAGAGCCGTCTCCTAAATACGCATAGCGCCCATTGGCGTATTTGAATAGATAGCCACGCAATGAACCTGGGGCATAAGCATTTGGAGTTTGCGCTGTTGCGGTTTCAACTTGAGAGGCAAGCGCATTTTCAAAAAGAGGGGTTCCGTCACTCCAGTGTGCTGACGCAAAAACA
>CALLZE010000066.1 GCA_937858655.1 uncultured Coriobacteriales bacterium | reverse complement strand
AGCCCAAAGACGTTGATTTCTCCGCGCTCGTGACCAAAATCAAAGAAAGCAAGCCGCAGGCAATCTATTATGCTGGTGCTCACACGGAGGGCGCGCTTTTCGGTAAGCAGCTGCGTCAGGCGGGCGTAAAGGTTCCCATTATTGGCGGAGAGATGATCTATACACCTGATTATATTAAGTTGTGTGGTGATTCGTCTGAGGGAGATATCGCTACGGCGCTTGGACTGCCTATCGAGCAACAAGCAAAGGGTCCTGAGTTTTTGGAGAAGTATAAGAAGCGCTACAACAAAGAGCCCGAAGCCTATGACACCTACTCATATGACATCACTATGATCATCGGCCAGGCTGTTATGAATGCCAAATCTACACGACGCGCTGATGTAAAAGAAGCGGTGCGTGCCATTAAATATAGCGGCGTAACGGGCGATGTCTCATTTGATAAAAAAGGCGATAATGCGCAACAGGTTATTTCGGCCTATATCGTCAAAAATGGCGCATGGGCACCTCTCGAAAACTAAGCCTGAATCAAGCGTGTCCAAGCACATTAAAATTGATACAATTAAGACACCCGGCACGTGCTGGGTGTCTTTTATTTATAAACGCGCACACCACATCATTCAAGGAGCATCATGTCTGACCCAAAAGTGAAAAGAGCGTTAGTATCGGTAACTGACAAAACAGGAGTTGTTGAGTTCTGTAAAACTCTTGTTGAGGAGTTTGGCGTCGAAATTGTCTCGACGGGAGGTACGGCAAAAGCTCTTGAGGCGGCTGGGGTCAAAGTTCGTCCTATCGATGACTTGACGGGCTTTCCTGAGATGATGGATGGGCGTGTAAAAACTCTGCATCCGCGCGTTCATGGGGGGCTTCTTGCTCGTCGCGATATGCCGACGCACATGGAGGCGGCGCGCGAACACGGCATCGGTATGATTGATATGGTGTGCGTTAACCTGTATGCGTTTGAAGCAACAGTTGCGCGTGAAGGAGTGACAGAAGCCGAGGCTATCGAGAATATCGATATCGGTGGTCCTTCAATGCTCCGCTCTGCTGCAAAGAATTTTGCGAGCGTTGCTGTGGTGACTGAGCCATCAAGCTACGATGACATTTTGTCAGAAATGCGTGCAAATGAGGGCGCGACAACACTCGCTACGCGTCGTCAACTTGCCGAGGATGTTTTCAAAAAGACCAGTTCCTATGATATGGCTATTTGGCACTATCTCGCCAATGAGGGCGATATCGACCGACTCGATAATACGATTGATGTGCGCCTTACCAAAAAGCAGGATCTTCGCTATGGCGAGAACCCCCATCAGACAGCAGGGTTCTATGTCAATCAAAATAATTTTGAGCACACGCTTGCTCACGCCGAGCAAATCCAAGGCAAGGATTTAAGCTATAACAATATTCTCGATACGGATAGCGCTTGGTCTGCTTGTCGTGAGTTCACCGAGGGCCCTTGCTGCGTTATCGTCAAGCACACGAACCCCTGTGGTATTTCGGTTGCCGGTGATATTGTAACGGCGTATAAGCGCGCGCATGAGTGCGATCCGATTTCTGCGTATGGCGGTGTCATGGCCTTTAATCGCACCGTGACGACCGAACTTGTTCGCGCGATTCTAGATAACAAGCAGTTCGTTGAGGTCATGGTTGCCCCTGACTATGAGCCTGAGGCAATCGAGATGATTACCGCAAAGCCGAACGTTCGCGTATTGAAGACGGGCGGAGTCAATGCTCCCGGTGGTTACCGAGAGATGCGCGCGGTTGAGGGAGGCGTGCTCGTTCAAAACGCGGATGCGGTGACTGAAGATCCCGCGCAGTTTACAGTACCAACAAAGCGCAAGCCAACTGATGAGGAGTTTGCTGAATTACTCTTTGCCTGGAAAGCAGCGAAGTGCGTGAAGTCGAACTCTATTGTGCTTACGAAAAATCACACAACCGTGGGCGTGGGT
>CALLZE010000065.1 GCA_937858655.1 uncultured Coriobacteriales bacterium | reverse complement strand
TTTATGTCTTGCTTTTGCCCGAAGGGCGAGAGATTTATGCCTCTTCCTTAACAGGAGCGTGAGGATCTTCGATCCAAGCAAGAACAACCTTTGAAGGAGCAAAGCTGTAAACGTTTGCGAGGTATACGTGAATCATGGTAAAGCATAAGATGCCCCACATAATCCAGTAGTGCACAATACGTACAGGCATGAGTGCGCCTCCACCAAAGCCAGGATCAAACCAATTAGCGATGGTGTTGATGCCAGCCTGGAAGAATGCAAAGTTCTGGGTAACAGGCCAGAGGCAGAAGCCGGTGTAACCTGCGAGCAGAATAAGTACAGGTACCATCAAATAAGCCATTTTCTGCAGTGGTGCATACTTAGCTGAAATGATGTAATCCTTCTTGAAGAAGAGATAGTACTTAACGCATGGCCAGAACTGATGACGATTCTCTGGCTGTGGAAGCCAGTTTTTGATGTCAGCCTCTTTGTGGCGTGACTCAAGTTGGTTAGCAGACTTAACAAAGAATGCCATGATGATGCGTACAACCAAGTTAATGAGTACAACAAACATCCAGAAGAAGTGAGTACCACGAGCCCAACCCATAAAGCCACCGAAAAGAGGGAAGTGGATGTAAAATCCTGACAAGGTCAAGAAAAGCATCGACAACAAGTTAATCCAGTGGGTAATGAAGAAAGGCATTGGAGTACCTTCACGTAGTGGTGCGTGTGACATTATTGAGCACCCCACTTTCGAGAATATACGGTTCCCGTCTTACCAGTTTCGCGTTCAATCACGTGAACGCCGCAACCTACTCAAGGATCGAAGCTGCGAACAATACGTGCAGCTTCAATAGGACGCTCAACGTCCGCAACTGGTGTTCCAACGAGTGCCTGCTCCATTGGTCCCAAAACGCCCGCCTTATCGCGAGGAGAAAGGTCCCAAGTTGAAGGAGTAACAACCTGATAATTAGCGATGCGGCCGTCTTTGGCGTTGAGGAAGTGTCCTACAGCACCACGAGGAGCCTCCCAAAGGCCAGCGCCTTTGCCATCTTCAAGTTCGTAAGGAGCAAAGAACTCGGCATTGCCAGCCTTTACTACGCTTGCGAGCTCGCTTACCCACTCAAGTGCCCAGTCGCAGATAACTGCAGCTTCGAGGTTGCGAGCTGCCACACGACCGAGGAGTGAAACGAGGATAGTAGGATCGTTGGTACCAAGCTTATTCAAAGCGTAGTCAACGACACCCTTGATTGCTGCGTTGCTCTCGTTTTCAGGTGAGAGGTATCCAACGAGCATACGTGCGAGTGGTCCAACTTCCATTGGCTCTTCGTCGTAACGAGGTGCCTTACCCCATGAATACTGTCCATCGAGGTTATAGGTTTTGTTGTTCCATGAATCGATAGCCTTAGTCTCGCCCTCTTGAGGGTTAAGACCTGATGGAGAAGTGTACCAAGAGTGCTCAACGTACTCTTTGATCTTCTTCTCGTCGGGCTTATCAACGGTAAGACCAGCTTTTGTCTTGATAACACCAGCAGGCATATAACGATTTTCTGCCTTCTGGTCTTCGCGGTTGAATACACCCCATGCGAGGAAGTTTCCACAGCCGCCACCATAGCTAAATGCGCCCTTGTAGAAAGGAGCAATAGCGAGGGTGTCTGGAATCATGGTTCCCCATACCCAGTCGCGCACGTGCTTCCAACGATAGAGGAGATCGTCAACCTTCTCTGCGGTTGGAACCCAAGCGGTACCACCGGCAACAGAAGTCATAACGTGAGGGAACTTTCCACCAAGCATAGCCATGATGCGTGCAGCTTCCGCTTGCATTTCAAGAGCCTCGAGGTAGTGAGCAACACCGATGAGGTGAAGTTCAGCAGGCATGTCAGTCGCGTAGAGAGCGTCTGCCTCAGCTGGGTTAGCAACGGGATCAATGCCCCACCAACCATTGCTGAAGATTGAGAGGTCTCCGCCTTCAACAAGCTTCTTGAGCTTGTCTTGAACTGCCTTGAAGTCAGCACCACTGGTACCAGCTGCCTCAGCGAGAGCATAGGTATCAGCGATGTTTGCTTGCAATGCCTTTGCTGGGTTGACATAGTCAAGAGCAGCCAAGGTGTAGAACCATAAAATGTGGCTGTGAGCAAACTCAGCGGCTTCGAGCAAGTTACGAACGATGCGAGCACCATTTGGAATCGTAACGCCTGCTGCTGCTTCTACTGACATTGTTGAAGCATGTCCGTGTGAGGTAGGGCAAACACCACAGATACGCTGGGTAACATAAAATGCATCCTGTGGTTTGCGACCTTGAAGAACAGTCTCCATACCACGATACAAAGTTGATACTACCCAAGCATCCTTGATAACGCCGTTCTCAGCGACAGCTTCGATACGCAAGTGACCTTCAATACGGGTGAGAGGGTCAATTACAACATTTGGAGTAGCCATTACTTAGCACCTCCTTGTTTTTTCAGGCGCTTTGCGTCCCACTCTTTCATCTCTTCAGTTTCCAAGTGAGCATTTTTGCCGATACGGCCAGCAGCCTTCATACCAAAGCCATGAGCGGTCAAACCTACAGCTGCAACAGCACCAACTGCCGCAGAAATCTTTGCAGGATCTACGCCGCCCTTTTCTGCACCCATGACGCCTTCGCCAACACGACGGAAACGTGCACGGAATGGAGCATTCTCGTCAACCCAGTTAAAGCTACCGCAACCAATGCAAGGTCCGCCTGATTCGACGCACCATGAAGTTTGGTTGTTCCAGCGAGTAATTGGGCAACGACGCTTGCTCTGTGGACCCTTGCATCCAAGAGGATACAAGCAGTAGCCCTTTGCCTCTTCTTCTGAACCGAACTCATAAACGAATTCGCCGTTCTCGAAGTGGCCACGACGTGGGCAGTTGTCGTGGATGGTCTGTCCGTAGAGATAGTTTGGACGACCATATTTGTCGAGTTTTGGAACGAGAGCCTCAAGGCCACCGAGCATCAAAACATCGATAACAACAGCCGTAATTTCCTCAGGATTTACAGGGCAACCTGGAAGGTTTACTACAGGAGTAGTGATTCCCTGTGAAGCGAGGTACTGTGAAACGCCTGTGCCTGATGCTGGGTTTGGATAAGCGCGAACCCATCCACCGTCAACAGCACAAGAACCTACAGCTACGATTGCTGCTGCACCCTGAGCGAAATGCTTTAGGTGCTCAATTTGTGGCTTGCCGGCAATGCGGAGCATGTTGCCGTCAAGACCAGTGATAACCGTTCCCTCACAGATGAGGATGAATTTGCCTTTGTTGGCCTCGAATTGAGCTTCGAGTGCCTCCTCGGCATATTCGCTGGTTGCCATCGCTACTGTCTCCATTCCTGGGAGAGAGAGAATGTCGAGGACAATCTCAGCGACGTTTGGGTAGGTAGCCTGAGCGATTGACTCTGAACAACCAGTGCAAGCGCCACCGTTAATCCAGAGTGCAGGGTAAAGTCCTGAATCTGCGGCGTTTTCAACTGCTGCAGCAATTGAAGGAACCATTGCAGAAGACAGGCCAAGAATTGTAGCGGTAGAGCCGCAGAACTTTAAAAAGTCACGACGTGAAACGCCACGTTTCTCGAGTTTCTCGTAAAACGAGATACCCTCTTTCGTCATGCCATACACCTCCTTCTTCATTAACACAATCGATTATTTGGTACGAAAGAAGACGCCTTCCGGCATGCATCCTTGTACCCTTCCAAACATAGAATAGGTGGGTAGTGCATAACTCCTTTCAAACATAGCCCGTGTGACAGAAGTATTTGGAAAATTCATTTCCGGATATAAGTTTATCTTATTTGTGTTCAAGTTGTGTATAAAAAAATCCAATAAGATTACGCTAAAAAAATAAGTCTCTCAAACGGTGGTAATTAGCCGGTAAAGCACCGTTTGAAAGGCTTATTTTTGGGATGCTACAGGTTGTTATGCGCGATAAATCCCACTTATAGAACCAATAGTCAAAATATGGTTTTCCATTGCGTGAAAAAGTTCATTGGCGTAAAAGCCCTTTTTGAGTCCGAGCATACAATCAAGCGCAAAGACATAGATATCGTAGCGATGATCTTTGTCGGGCGGGGCCATGCCTCCATAGGTCGAGGCAGCCAGTCTATCGAGCGAGCCGGCGAGCGGGGAAATCCAGCTGTTTGCCCCTTGGGCGTAACTTGGACTATTCTCCGACGACCCCTCTTCTAAATCCTTTTGAGTAATATTACACGCAACCCAGTGAATCCAAGAAAAACCGCACACGGGGATAGCGTCACGGTCTTCCATAAAGAGCGCAAAGGAAACCGTGTTCGCGGGAGCATCATTAATCGTGAGCTGTGGTGAGTAGGTCACTTTTCCGTCAGGCCGTTTCGAGTGGGCATGCTTGCCGCATTCATCCTTAAAATAGCCATCGATCAATGAGGTGCTTTCAATAATCATCTCAGATGCTCCTTTGCTATCTCATGGCTCTCAGCGCATTGAAGATAAGTAAAATCGTAACGCCCACGTCAGCAAATACTGCGCTCCACATTGAAGCGATGCCAAAAAGTGCCAACAGTAGGATGCCGAGTTTTATTATGAGCGCAAACGCTATGTTTTGTTTAACAATGCGTACCGTTCTTTTGGCAGACTTGATGAGAGAGGGAAGAGCGCCAATATCATCATGGGTAAAGACAGCGTCAGATGCTTCGATGGCGGCATCTGAACCAAGCCCTCCCATGGCGATTCCGATATCGCTACGTGCGAGTGAGGGGGCATCGTTAATCCCATCGCCGCAGAAGACGGTCTTTCCGCGAGTATTGTCTTTCGTGTATTTTTCGACAAGTGCGACTTTATCCTTGGGTAGCAACTGCGCATGAACAATGTCAATTTCAAGTTCGTCACCTACGTAATGTGCGGCTTTCGCTTCGTCGCCCGTGAGCAAAATGGTGGTAATCCCATATTTTTTCAAAGTGCTCACGCTACGCTTCGCGTTGGTTTTTATAGTGTCGGCCAGCTCAATGGCATACACAAGTTTGTCATCAATTGACATGAATATTATTTGTCCCGCTTTGCGATTTAAGAGCCGTTGAGCACGTTCTTTATCAGATGTTGCAAGTTGGTCTAAATATGCAAGATTTCCTGCTTGTATATGGCGACCATCTATATCACCACTGATGCCGCGCCCCGGTACCTCAGTTAAGTTGTGCGCTGGAAATGTTTTCGATGGTTCATTTTTTAGTTCTTCGCGTGCGAACTGGGAAATGCTTTGCGCGAGAGGGTGATTTGAGTGATCTTCAGTTTCTTTGAGGTACGTCAACAGCTCATGCCTGCTGAACGCATCAGTTAAAACCTCATCTGACAGAACAGAAAATTGCCCTAAAGTAAGTGTTCCTGTTTTATCAAATATGCACACTGAAACATCGGCAAGTTGCTCGATGTATGTTTCCCCTTTTACCAAGATGCCCTGTTTTGCGAAGGCCCCTATACTCGCAAAATAGGTTAAAGGAACGGATATGACTAGAGCACATGGGCACGATACAACCAAGAACACGAGCGCTTTATAAATCCAAGGTGAATACAGCGAAAGGCTGAAAGCTCCATTGCCCGCAAGCGTAATGCTCAAAAGGGTTGGCACAAAGAGTCCAACAATGCAGGCCGCAGCAACAACGATGGGTGTATATATCTTTGCAAAGCGCTTGATTAAAACATCTTGTGTTGCCTTTTTTTCATGTGAATCTTCAAGCAGAGAAAGGATTCTGGCAATAGCAGAGTTTTCGTAAGTACTCGTTGTTTGAATATGTATAGGATGGCTGCCGTTGATATAACCCGCCTTGACTTCATCTCCTTCCTCAGCTGGTCTTGGTAAAGATTCACCAGTAAGAAGGGCGGTATTCATCGTTGTTTTGCCTTTGAGAATTGTTCCGTCCAATGGGATTTGCTCACCTGCCTTCACGAGCACTATTGAGCCCACTTGGGCTGCGGCTGCGTGTTTGTCACGTGTACGCGCGTTGGTTTCTGGTTGGTAAGAGCCAGCATTGGCAGGTGAAGCAATTAAATGCACCATCTTTGGGCGAAGGTCAACGAGCGTGCTAATAGCGTTTCGGGAAGACTGAATTGCCTGAGCTTGAAAGAGTTCGCCAATTTGATAGAAAAGCATGACCGCAATACCTTCGGGATACTGTCCGATTGCAAATGCCCCGATGGCTGCCACAGACATGAGGAATGTTTCGTCCATGCCATGGCCTTTTGAGAGGCTTTTTGCGGCGCTGATAAAGATAGGTCCTCCCGTTACCAGCAACGTGATGCCATAGGCATAAGGCAAAAAAGTACCGAAATATTTCTTTAGAAGAGTGATGGTAATTAAGAGCAAGATTGCGATGGTTGCTCGGATAAGTTCTTTTCGCTGAGTCTTAAACAGTATCCTGAGTGGACCAGCTTGGTGTGTCGGTTGTAAAGGGGTAGGGGTGAGTTCAGATGAGCATGAGCAATTTGAGCAGGAGCAGTCTGACATGGTTACTCCTTTGTTGGTGAAGGGAGGGACGGATCAATTTCTCGTAAGTGTGTGAGGCCCTGACGGAGGATGGAGCTGACGTGGTCGTCTGAGAGCGAACAAAAGACATGTTTGCCTTCACGCTTAGACGTGACTAAGCGTGCTTGTCGAAGAAGTCTCAGCTGGTGAGAAATGTTTGACTGTGTGAGTCCGAGCGATACGCTCAGCTCACCTACGCATTGTGTTTTGCCTTCAAGCGCGTACAAAATTCGCAACCTTGTTGGATCACCGAGTATGCGAAAAAACTCGCCGAGAGTATCAAATTCTTCATTTGTAATCATAAATACACTCCAATGTATGAACACTTATTCATATGATAATGTTAATAATTGGGATTGACAAGAAAAACTCAAAGAATTTTTTAAATAATAGTAAGCTTGGTTAGCCGAGAGACTTCATCCTCGTTTGCTTTCATTGAGTTGAGGGTTTTTTCAAGAAGTTCAGAAATGTCCCAGCCGAGCATTGTGGCTCCTTGCGCGATTACTTCACGTGAGCATCCTGCGGCGAACTTTTTATCCTTATATTTTTTCTTAAGACTCTTGAGTTCCATATCTTTGCAGCTTAAGGAAGGGCGCATCAGTGCCGCGGCTCCAATGAGTCCCGTTAGTTCATCGACCGCATACAGCACCTTTTCCATAAAGTGATCGGGGCTGTGAGATGTTTTAGTGCCACCAAAGCCGTGGCTACATACGGCATGAATCACCTCGGGTTCAATTCCTTCGTCTGCCAAGATGGCTTCAGATTTTACGCAATGTTCATTTGGATATTTTTCAAAATCAATATCGTGAAGTATGCCGACAACTTCCCAAAACTCAGCCTCATCTTCGAAACCTTCCGATAGGGCAAATGAGCGCATGACTTTACCAACGGTAATTGCGTGTTGAATATGAAAAGGCTCTTGATTGAATTTTTGAACTAAACGTAGTGCTTCATTGTTTGTAATCGAAGTTTGCATGTGTGTTTTCCCTCAAGACAAATTGTGATTTTCCGCGCGACTTTGCCTCATACATGGCAACGTCTGCTTCTTCGTAGAGATCATCAAAACTTATTGTATCTTGAGGAACAAGATAAATTCCAATTGAACAGGTGACTGCAATATCATGGTATGTGAGTGTGAGGTTTTCCATGAGCAGTTCAGCGCGGCTTGTGGTCACTTCCGCTGATTCAGCATTTTTCATAAAGACAATAAATTCATCGCCGCCAAGGCGCGCAACAATATCTTCTGAGCGGAAAGAGCGCGTGAGAGAATCCGCGGCGTGAATAAGAATTTCGTCTCCGCGCTTGTGGCCAAATGCATCGTTGACATGCTTGAAATCGTCAATATCTATCATAAATATCGCACTGAGCATCGAGGTGCCATTGTCGCTACGAGATTTGAGGTAATCCTCGACTTCAAGTTTGAGCGATTCACGGTTGAGCAGTTTGGTCAGTACATCTCGAGAGGCTTTCTCCTGCAGCGCAACCTCCTGTGCTGCGTCTTCGCTTACGCCAACAGCGCTAATGACTTGACCACTATCATCGTAGACAAGCGTGAGCGTCATGCGTGTCCATTTATAGTAGGTCTTATCACCTTTGAGTCGGCGACGAACTTTTATGAGGGCCGAAGTCGAACTTGAACCGTTCTTAACATCAGCAATAAGTTGCTTGAAAGCACCAGCCGATTCTGGGTGAATATGCTTGACCTCAATGAGTTCTTCAGGCGAATAAGCTTTTTTCGTGAGTTGGAAAAATGACTCTGTCTCATAATCAGAAAATTTAATCATGTTTGATCGAACGTCATAGTCCCATACGTGAATTTTTGTTTGAGCAAGCGCTAAGTGGAGTTTTTCTTCGTTGAAGAAATGTTCACGACGTCGTCTCTCCCGGCTTCTCTGAACACCAAAGTTTATGATGATTATTCCCGCAAATAAGAGCGCGAGAAGTCCAATAAAAAGATAGGGATATTTTAGGAAATAGAGAGTCAAGGAGGGCTTATCATCGGAGTTTAAAAGGTTTTTGTTGAGAAAATATGCAAGTTTTTCGTCGGGTATTTTGTCGAGTCCCTTATTGAGTATTACGTAAAGGAGGGCGTCACTTTTTTTGGAAACGCCAAGTCCACCACCGTAGTTATAGTGTGCGCTTGAGCGGACTTTGATTCTGGGGTAATAGGATTTTCCCAGATAGTAATTAGCCGCATAAGTTGGCAGGAAACCGACATCAATTTTGCCATTATTGACGTCATTTATGAGCGAACCTGGTTCGCTATAGGAGGTGATGTATTTGTAGTCTTTGTTTTTTTCAAGTTTGGCGGTTATGTAGTTATCGGACAAAACGCCGACATGATTGTTCTTATCAAGAGCATCAGAAACTCTGTCATTTACGATCATGCTCATTTGTAAGTTTATGTAGGGGTTGGTGACACGCACACCATGACTGTCGGCCCATTGATAATCGTCTGCAAATGAAGAAATTATTTGTGCTTTACCTGACTTAACAAGTGCTATCTCTTCCGAGTAGCTATTACAGGGGATGTACGTAAACGAAAGACCAGAAGTGTGCTGTAGCTCCGAAAGAACATCACCAACCACACCCTTAACGGTTTTATTTTTTTCATCATAGTATTCAAAAGGATAGTTGTTTTTGTTAATCGCTACAGTTACTACGTCATTTTTCGAAAGATATGAAAGTTCAAGGGGCGAGAGCGCGAGACTCGCTTTTGACACATTAGGAAAATGCTCCTTTTGAAGCACTTCGCCAAATTCTGGATGTGAAGTTACTATCTGGTTGAGGGCGCCATCAAGTTGAGATGAGTAAGGGGAATTTTTTGCTGTTACAAAATAGAAAGGATGAGCGTTAAGGCGGATGAGCGGCGTCTGTTCGGTATTGCTCCTGAGCATATTTGAATATATTAAGTCGACTGCGTAGTTTTTTAGAGCGTAGTTGAGGTTGCCAATAGATTCATATTTAACGAAGTTGATACGCGTATTTTTCTTTTTTGCAAAATAGTCCCGAAGTTCTTTTACGTACGCATCTTTTGAATAATAGCCAATCGATACATGTTCAAGTGAATCAATATTTTCTGAGTTGAACCTGCTGTCACCCTTGTTGGCAGACAGCACACCATAGTTAGTTCCGGACGAGAAGAAGGGGAAAGTTAAGGACTTGTCAGAGATGGCATCTTTGCTCACGCCGCCAACAATATCGACCTTGCCGTCCTTAAGCAGAGCAAGCGCCTCCGTGCGCGAAAGGCGAGAATCAAGCTTTGTTGGTGACATTGTTATGAACTCGTATTTCCAGCCAGTATATTTTGCGATTTCCATAAGGTAGTCGTAACCATAGCCTGAATACGCGCCATGAATGCCAAGGTCGTTAAATCCTGTGGCTTCGAAATATCCAACCTTGAGTGTTTGCGCAGGGCATGTTTGCGCACCGAAAAAAAAGAGAGCGAATAAAAACGCAAGAAGTAAAGGGAAAGCAACAGCGTGTTTTCTGGTTGTTTGACACAGCAATGTTTTGAAAGTGCCTATACTTAACACCCCCTATACTAACTGCGCTTATTGTATAGTAAAATTCTGTTAACTGACATAGGTTTTATTTGTTTGATTGTGTTTCTCAGGAATGGTTTTCGCAGGAAGGAATTTCCGCAATGAATCCAGTAATCGAAACGCATAAACTTACAAAAAATTATGGGAAATCTAGAGGAATCGTCGACGTAGATATTATAGTCGATGAGGGAGAGATCTTCGGCTTCATAGGACCGAACGGCGCTGGTAAATCAACAACAATTCGGACTCTTCTTTCGCTTGTGTATAAGACGAGTGGTGAAGCGAAAATATTTGGGCTTGACTGCCACAAAAACCGAGAAGAGATTTTGAGAAACGTTGGTTATTTGCCCAGTGAAATTTTTTACTATGACAATATGCGGGCGCTTGATCTGCTCAATTATTCTGCAAGCTTTTATCACAAAGATTGCTCTGCGAGAATAACTGAGTTGGCTGATCTACTCGAGCTTGATCTATCAAAAAAAATTGAAGACATGAGTTTGGGTAATAGAAAAAAAGTAGGCATAGTTCAAGGTCTTCTGCATAGTCCAAAGCTCATAATCCTCGATGAGCCCACCAACGGGCTCGACCCCCTTATGCAAAAAACGTTTTTTGATTTAATTCAAGAGGAGAACAAAAAGGGCGCCACGGTTTTATTCTCTTCTCACATTCTTGATGAAGTGCAGCGTATTTGCGACCGAGTGGCCATCATTAAAGAAGGCCGCATCATTAATACTCAAAAAATTACTGAACTTAGGGAACAATCATATAAAAAAGTTGCGTTTCATGCGGCACAACCCATTCCTCAGTTTGAAATTGAGGGCGGTGCAAATGTTGCCATTAATCATGATCGTGTTTCTTTTGTTTTTAAAGGTGATGTTAATGCGTTACTTCACAAGCTGAGCCAGTATCGCCTCATAAACCTCGATATTTCTGAGCCAAGTTTAGAAGAAATATTTATGCACTATTACCGATAGGTTGGTGTAGGGTGAACATTTTTATTTTCGAAACAAAAAAACAGATTTTGGGTGTAGCACTCTGGACCGTAGCTCTTCTCTTGGTTGTGTGGGGACTTACGGTGGGCGTGTATCCCAGCTTTCAATCGAGCATTTCAAGTATTAAACATATGATTGAGAGTTTTCCTGCGGGTTTTGCTGCTGCTTTTGGTGTTGAGATGTCGAATCTGTTTAATTTTGGCGGTTTTTATAATTTTAGTTTTGGCTACGTGAGCGTTATGGGCGCAATCATGGCGGCTTTTCTTGGCATTTCACTTTTCTCTCGAGAGGCTCGTTCAAAATGCGAGGATTTTTTGCTCACTAAACCAATTTCGCGAGGAACGTTGTTCTTAATCAAATTTGTTGTGGGTATTGTTTTACTCTGTTGCGCGAATATCTTCTATCTTATTGTCGTCATTGTGGTTGGTTCCGCTCATAATCTGTCGATGTTTTTACCGGGTCTTTCTCTCTTGTTGACGCAACTTGTTGTCTATGCCGTGAGCATATTTTGTGCGATTTTTGCACGAAAGGTGCGCTCAGTGTCAGGAATGGCGACGGTTATTGGTTTTGGTGCATTCATCATTTCCGCACTATCAAACATGCTCAATGAACCATTCATGAGATACCTCGATGTTTTGAAATATTTTGAACCCGCAGATGTGATTGCTCAGGGCCACTATGACTTCAGGTTTACCTTCGTTGCGTTGTGCGTTTTCTTTGCGATGACCGCTAGTGCGTACATTCGATATACCACAAGAGATACGCGTTCGGTTTAGGAGCATGATAATGAGTATTTTTTGGCGGGAGCTTAAAATAAATGTAAAACCGTTCGTGTTTTGGGGACTTGGTATCTTTGTATTGATGGTTGCAAGCATGGCAAAATACCAAGGTCTGAGTGCTGGTGGCGCAGCCGTATCTCAAATGCTCACTGCGTTTCCAAAGCCTATACAAGCGATGTTTGGCATGGTCGGCGTCAACGTTATGACGCTTCCTGGGTATTATGCCGTTGTTATGACATATGCGTACATTTGTAGTGCGATTTATGGAATTTCTTTGGGTTCACATGCGGTTGGGAGAGAAATTGCAGATCATACGAATGAGTTTCTTTTATCAAAACCAATCTCACGTGTTCATATTCTCACCTGTAAGCTTGTGCCAGGCGCCTTTTATGTTTGTGCTTTGAGCGTTTTGAGCTATCTCTTTTCTCTTCTTTCGTTTTCGCTTTATCACATGAAAGTTGATTTTTCGCGTGAGGTGCTCCTCTTTAATATCGCCATGGCCGTTATCGGACTGGTGTTTTACTCACTTTCTGCTTTCTTGCTTTCAGTACTAAAAAATACTGAGAAAGGCTACCTCTACAGTAATCTCATTTTTGTTTGGTCGTTTATTGTTGGGATTGCTTATGACATGCTCGAAAAAGGCGAGTTCATGCGGATATTTTCTCCACTGCGGTATTTTACGGCGAAAGAAATTGTGGCAGGGGAGTTTAATGGCATGTATCTTGCAGCCTCATGCGTCATCATCATTGCAAGCACTGTGTGCTCATACTTATTTTTTAACAAAAGAGACATGTAGTCTCGCATTATTTTGATTTTTTGCGAAGTTTAAGAATGATATTTTTTTGCTGTGCATGTTGCCTCAAAAGAGAAGTGAGTTCCTCTGACTGTTCCTTTTGGGTGAGAGTGTTGAAAGACTCAAAAGCAGTACTCAACACCGCCATTCTGAAGGCTGCATCGTGCAATTTTGCATGATAGGTTTCCTTCGCCACCGCCACAGCCTGGACAAAATTTATCAAGTTTCATAGGGCATAGTCGGCAGTTCAGGCCACAAAGTGAAAAGAGCAGATTATTTCTATGAAAATCTTTCATGAGTTTTTGAGCTCTTCTCGAATTCTTCGATACATGATGATTGGTCCGTCTCCCATAAGAAGGTTTTCTTTTGATTTATAAGAGGATGCTTTTGGTTTTTGCGTGATTACAACGCGCTTATCTTGTCTTTCGATAATTCTGTTAGCAAATTTACCAAAAAATGCGATAAGACGATTAATCATTATAAATTTTGAAAGTTTTGAATAAAACCTAATATAGAGGATGGTGTTCTCATCATCAACAGGCGCAAAAAAGATGAAGACTTTTACTTTTGAACTGATGTGATTCATCCACACATTAGGAAATTTAAAGTTGAGATACGTTTCTTTGATGACGCAATCCGATGGTGGTTTTGGCGTTTGACCTTTGTCAATGTCGTTATTGGCGCTGGTACACAGAACTCCATCAATATATTCGACTTTTGGCCCATTGATGAGTGTTTTGTGACCTCGTCCAATGGTGTTGTAATGAACAATTGGAACATGGACAACGTCAAGTTGATTTTCAATACAGCGAGAATAATGTGAGTTCCAGTGGTCTTCAATTTCGCTAAAGACAAAAGAGTCATCAATATGATCTTCAAAAAAAGGAAGGTCTTGTGTTGCGTTTTCTGTATCACCATACCAGAGATAGATTATGCCATGCGCTTCTCTTACCTTGTAGTGCTTAACATTGTATCTGCTTATGTCGGCCGTTGAGGCCCTGCCGTTAGCGGGGATAAAAGTGCAGGCACCTACTTTATCGAATTCGAGACCATGGAAGGGACATTTAATGCAATCGCCAGCGATTTTCCCTTTACTCAGTGCCGCTCCTCGATGTGTGCACTGATCGACAACACAGGCAACTTCACCGTTTTCGTTTCTGAAGAGTGCCAAATCAAGATTAAGTCTTTTTGCAGCGACAATTTTGCCTGATTTGACTTCTTTGGATGGAAGTATTGCGTACCATTGATTCTGAATCATGAGTAACCCTTTCGAAAAGCTTTTATTCGACTCGGTTTCTTCCTCGGTTTTTAGCGAGATATAATTTTTCGTCCGCATGGTTGATAAGCTCATCCATGTTTTCGGTTCCAGGCAGTTGAAGATTGTAGACTCCAAAGCTTGCGGTAATGTTAAACTCTTCGCCTTTGTAAATTATTGGCGTATGCTCGACGGATGCTCGCATGCACTCTGCAGCGGATTTTGCTTTTTCTAAACTGGCTCCTGGCATGCAGACTAAAAATTCTTCGCCGCCAAATCGAGCTACCCAGTCACTGCTTCTTTTTACGCAGCCCGATAATGTTATGGCGATGCTTTTGAGCGTGTGGTCACCTGCGAGATGGCCATAGGTGTCATTGACTGCTTTAAAGAAATCCAAATCAACCATGATGACTGAAATTTCTTTCGAGGACAGCGCTGAGTTTAGGAGATCGACAGGAAGTTTTTCGTTTATGTAGCGCCTGTTATAGAGACCTGTTAATGAATCACTAAAAGCAAGCTTATTCATATTGTCAATAAGTGCATGTATGCCTGAGGAATTTGTGTCTGGATCATCGACTGAGTCAAAAAGAATGCTGTTGGTAATATCTTTAATAATTTCGATGACAATTTTTTTGTTATCCGCCCCGAGGGGAACGGCAGTAACGAGATACGTTTTTTCTTGTGTGTATTCAATTTTTACATAGGTCGAATTATCTCGGTAGGCACGCATTGATATGCAGTTTTCGCACACTTGATTTTTATTCCAGAAGTCGAAGCAGTGAAGTTCATTGACCGCCAATTCATGGTTGCGGTATTCATATACTTTTTTCTCGAAAGGGTCAACGACACGTGTAACATCGCTAAGTTTCTTTAGCAACTCCGTGTCTGAAAAATAAGCATTGAGCTCGTTAGTCATGAGACATTCCTCCATGCGGCTTGATCTTTAATTATGTGCACTTTGCACTCGTCTTAAAGTACCAACCGATTGCATACAACAATTCAAATGCTCACAAGATACCACAATTATGCGTTTTTCTGTGACGATTTAAGTGAGATGCTGAGAAGCGTTTATAATGCTTTACCCATGCTAAGAGTCAGTGGGTTACTTAAGCCCATGATTATGGCCTCTTTATAACACGATTTCGGTTTGAAATGCGACGATTGCGCTACCAGTGATTTGCACCAGTATTGGTTTGCGATTCTCTTTTGCTACATGAACATTCATTGTTCCGGCACGGCCTATTGCCTCACCTTGAATAATTTTAAAATCAAAAGTATCTTCTGTTTCTTTTTGATGAATGCCATAGTGAACAAGATAGGCGCCGAGCGGCCCGTTTGCATTGCCTGTGACGGGGTCTTCCGATATGCCAATTGCTGGCGCGAACATTCTGCCATTCACCAGAACTTCCTCGTTAGGGCCTAGGGTAAAAGTGTAAAAGCCGTTGCATCCAATTTCCTTGCTTATTTCTGTGAGCAATGCTTCATTTGGCTTCAATGAGTTGAGGATTTCAATCGAGCGAAGAGGAATCATGACTTTTGAGTGGCCAGTGGATGCTATCGCCACAGGGTATTCTTCGCAGATATCGTTTAACTTAATGTTCAAACCTCGTGCAATTCTTTGGCGAAGATTTTCTCCCAAATCTTTTCCTACGAATGGTTTTCCTTGCGTCATGACGATAGAAATGTCGTCGCCCTCGCATATGATGTCGACTGGAAGAATGCCAGACTTAGTTTTTTGGATAACCCTTCCAGAGATGATTTTATTTTCCATAGCACGAACGTAATGTGCCGCAATTGTCGCATGCCCACATATAGGAACTTCTGTTGTGGGAGTGAAGAATCGAACTTCGATATCATATTCGGGAGAATCAGAAGTGAATATGAATGCCGTCTCTGAGTTGTTTAGTTCCCTCGCTATTTGCTGCATCTGGCTGTCCGAAAGCCCATCAGCATTCAATACGACCCCAGCAGAATTTCCGTGAAATACGCTTTTGGTAAATGAATCTACTTGATATACCCTGTATTTTTTCACCTTGATTGTCCTTTGTGTATCTGCCTGCTTAGTGGACTCGTCTAATTCTAATCACGCCGGGGCATAAGGCCCGGCGCTTTTTGTTTTCAAAAAATCAAAATAACTGTCCTAGAAGTATAAGCTTTTCTTTTTGTGAGAAATTTTTATCAAATCTTTCCGCCTCAGCCTCATCCACGCAATATCCTGCGGGTGTTGCATATTCGCCAGTGACTCCGTCAAGATAACCTGAAATGAGTTCTTTGCAAAGGAAAAACGAGGCATCTTCACCTTCGGGCAAGCCATGATAGCGAATGCCATAATCACTCGCATAGGTAAATCCGCTCTTGCCGTAAAAGTCGATATTTCCCTCCAAGCAGAGTGCGCCGCAGCCAAGTTCAGAGGCCTTCTCAATTGCATACTCCAGAAGAATCTTTCCATACCCCTTGCGCTTTAGCTCCGGCGATATGCAGATTGGTCCCATTGCCATGAAGGGTATTTGACGTCCATCATCAGCACTGATAAAAGCACGCACGAAGATGCATTGCCCTATGATCTTTTCATTCTGCTCCATGACAAAGTCAAGTTCATGGACAAAGTCAGGATCATTTCTCAGACAGTGCAGTACGTAATGCTCCAAACAGCCTGGGCGATAAACATTCCAAAAAGACTCTCTTACAAGAACCTCAACCTCGCGATAATCTTCATTCTTTTCTAAGCGGATGATATAAGAATTGTTTTTCATGGTGCATTTCCTCCTGAATAAATATTAATTAGAATTGGAAAAATGCCAGGAGGTTGTTTGATTGTGTCGCAACCTCTTGGCTACGCCACAATCTTCTTTGTGCTGTACTTCTTCAAAAAAACTCCTCAAAATTATTGATTACTAAACCTTAGTCTAGACTACCAAATATTTGGCTTATTGCTTAGGTAAAAATAAGCCACATAGTTTTGCTTGCAATATGAAGTAATGCATGTGAAAGCATGGCGTATTGGATTCCGTATTTGCGATAGAGCCATCCAAAAACAAGACCGAATGCTCCATTCAAGAGAAAGCAGCGTACGACAAGGAGGGGAGTCAGACCGCCGAAAAAAAGGCGTAGAAAAGCAAAACGAGAAATATCAAAACCGCTACCCTTTCTCTGGCAGAATCATTTGCGACCAGTGTGGTGGTACATTTAAACGTCGTATACACTCCAGCGGGAAAAAATATATCGCATGGTGCTGCAATACACACATCACGGAAATCGAGAAATGCTCCATGAAGTACATCACTAATTCTGAATTAGAGTTTGCCTTTGTCACCATGATGAACAAACTCATTTTCGGGCATCAAATCGTTCTCAGACCTCTCCTTATGAGTCTGAGAGGCATTGATTCAAATAACAGCATGGAGACCTTGCAAGAAATCGACAAAAAGCTTGCTGACATCGAAGATCAACGAAAAGTGCTCATGGGCTTACAGACACGTGGCTACCTTGAGCCTGCTGTCTTCACCAAAGGAAACAACGAGCTCTTACAGGAAGCTGGACAACTGCAACGCCGGAAGGAATCTCTGATTAGCTTCATCAGCAACGACTCTCGTCACCTGAGTGAAGTTGGCGCATTCCTCCAGTTTGCAACAAAAGCTGCCATGCAGTCTGGCTTTGACAGCGAGCTTTTCAGCCGTTTTGTTGATCATATTATTGTCTATTCGAGGATGGAAATCGGATTCGTATTAAAATGCGGCATAACGCTAAAAGAAAGGTTGGTGAAATAAATGGGCCATACCCCATTGGGATACAGGATAGAAAATGGAATCGCAGTGGTTGACGAACACGCCGCCGAGCAGGTTCAAGCGCTCTATCAATCTTACCTTTCTGGCGATTCCCTAAGGACTGTTGCTAACAAAGCTGGCATTGATGCCTTCCATGCCGGAATCGGTAGGATACTAAAAAATCGCCATTACCTTGGTGATGATTATTACCCCGCAATCATTGACCCAGATACCTTTGCTGCTGTTCAAGAGGAACGGTTTAGACGGGCATCTGCTCTAGGTAGGATACGCCAGCCTAAAGAAGATAAAGTGTCTGTCCACCCCACAACCTTCCACATCATCGAAGGAGCAGAGTTTTATGATGATCCTTTTGCACAGGCGGCATACGCTTATAGTCTAATAGAAAGCGAGGTGTACACTATTGGCGACAAATAGAACTGTTACAGTACTTCCAGCTAGGAAGCATATCCGAAAAGATAGTGATGAAGAAAAGCCAAAACTCCGTGTTGCAGCCTACTGCAGGGTTTCTACCGACAGCGACGAACAGGCTACCAGCTACGATGCGCAGATTGAGCATTACACAGCTTACATCAACGGCCATCCGGACTGGACGCTGGCAGGTATCTATGCAGATGACGGCATCTCAGGCACAAATACCAAGAAGCGCGAAGAATTCAACCGAATGATCGATGAATGCATGGCGGGCAGCATCGACATGGTCATTACAAAATCCATCAGCAGGTTTGCCCGCAATACCCTGGACTGCCTGAAATATATCCGGCAGCTTAAGGAAAAGAGCATACCCGTTTTTTTCGAGAAGGAAAACATCAACTCCATGGATTCCAAGGGCGAGGTCATGCTCACCATCATGGCTTCTCTTGCACAACAGGAAAGCCAGTCCCTCAGCCAGAACGTGAAGCTGGGGCTTCAGTACCGCTACCAGCAGGGGGAAATTCAAGTAAACTGCGCTCGGTTTCTCGGCTATACCAAGGATGAAAATAAGCGCTTAGTGATTGTTCCAGAGGAAGCTGAAATTGTAAAGCGTATCTATCGGGAATACCTAGAAGGATTAAGCATGCTGAAGATTGCGCGTGGCTTGGAGACTGACGCCATCCTAAACGGAGCAGGCAGTGAAAGATGGCATACCAGCAACATTAACAATATTTTACGCAATGAAAAGTACATCGGCGATGCTCTCTTACAGAAAACCTATACGGTTGATTTTCTCACAAAAAAGCGGGTCAAGAACAACGGCATCGTTCCGCAGTATTATGTAGAAAACAGCCATGAAGCCATCATCCCGCGTGAAGTTTTCATGCAGGTGCAGGAAGAGCTTATCCGCCGCCGAATTGTCCACACCAGTCCGAACGGAAAGACCAGAACTTTCAGCAGCAACCACGTCTTTGCTCAGATAATCATCTGCGGCAAATGCGGTGAGGTTTTTCGCAGGGTGCATTGGAACAACAGAGGTAAGAAGTCCATCGTCTGGCGCTGTGTCAGCCGGTTAGAAAACACCGGCCTATTCTGCGATGCCCGCACGGTACTGGAGAGCACCATCGAGCAAGTGCTAGTCACCGCCATTAATCAGACGCTTTGCGACAAAGACTCTTTCCTCACAACTCTACGGGATAACATCGCCACCGTTATAAATCGAGAAAGCGACAAGGCCTTGGCGGATATCGATAAGCGGCTGGAGGAACTGCAAACGGAACTACTGAAGCTTGCCACCTCTAATGCCGATTATGATAAAGTCGGTGATGAGATACACCGACTGCGTGACCAGAAACAAAAGATGCAGCTTGAAAGTGCTAACCGTGATGAACTCAAAAAGCGCATGGCTGATATGAGCGCATTCCTAAAAAAGCAATCCGCCGCCCTCGCTGAATACGACGAGCAGCTTATCCGACGGCTGATCGAAAAAGTCAGCATCTATGAGGATAAATTTATTGTGGAATTCAAGTCCGGCGTGACGGTGGATGTAAATAAATAAGCTAAAAATAAACAAGGCACCCTACGTTGTATAATTCTTGTAGAGTGCCTTGCCGTTTTTTTCACTTACGGCCTCATTGTAACTTTATCATAACGCCTTGTCAGAAGGCGGCAAAGAATAGCGTCTGCCATCAACGCAACACCCGACCAGAAAAACCATGTATTCACACCTACGACCTCAACAACCGGACCTGCAACAAGCAGACCTATCGGCATAGCAAGAGTCATGGCAGTCATCAAGAGGGAAAACACCTTGCCCATCATTTCAGGTGCAATGCTTTCTTGAACATAGGCCATAACTGGAACATTCATAAATGTACCGGAGGCACCCAAGAAGAAACAGCATACAACAAAAATCCAGAAACCACTTATTGGAAGCGCCCCACTAATTAGTGTAGTCAGTCCCATTAAGCCAATAGCTAAGGATGCCATGAAAAATCTCCTTTTCATGCCGCCCCACACACCGATAACCAAAGATGAAAGAAGCAATCCGCCTGCAAATACAAATTCCACAATGCCATTGTGCCATGCTTCGCCCATAAAGTGGCTACGTACCAGCAGAGGAAACAAAGAACCTAAGGGCATGTAAAGTATGGTCATCAGCAGCATGGGGAAAAACACAGCCATTAAAGGCTTATTTGCTTTCATTGAGATAAAACCCTGCTTCATGTCAGACAATAGATTCATCTTTTCACTGGCTTGCGGAATATCCGGAATTATAATTAACAAAAGGCAAACTATCGCAAAAGCAGCCCCCAGTATATCCACAACCATAATGGCATAAATAGGCATAAATACCATGAGTGCAGCACCCAGCACAGGCCCCATCATGTTAGATACAGATTGAATCATGTTACCCCAACCGCCTGCTTTGGTCAACATGTCGGTAGGCACAAACATTGGTATAGACGCTTGCATAGCCGGGCCATGAAAGGTATTGCCCAATCCGCGTATAAATAAAACAATGTAGATAAACCAAATAGGCGGTGTCTGTAAAAGTAAAAAAGCTGCGCCAAGAATGATGCTGGATACGGCTACTAAGCCGTCAGCTGCAATCATTACCGAGCGACGATTGTATCTATCGATCCATACACCGGCAAATGGTCCGATTAACATATTGGGGAGAAAAGCAACAACGGATGCAATCGTCAGTGTGATTGCGGATTCAGTCTGGATGGTAAGCCACCAGATAATGGCAAACTGCACTGCGGCAGAACCCAATATTGAAAAAGCTTGTCCTGCATATATTATAGCAAATTGTTTTTTCCAGTTTATTATTTTGTTCATTTTTAAGAAATCTCCTTTTATAAAATCAGTTTATGCAACATTACAAGCTGCACATTTACAAAAACATAATTTTATAAGGAAGATTTGGAATCTTATTTTCCTTATAGACTATGTTTTTAAACACAACAAATAAACTCCTAAGAGTTCGTGCTTAAAAACATATATTACATGAATACTATCCACATAGGTCATTGCCTCACTTCCTGTTTTTAATTTTATTGCATAAAAGCGTACTGGTAAGGTTTGCTACTTCCTGCTCAACTTCTCACCCATTTTTTTGCCGATGTAAAAAACATACCCATAATGCTGCTTGTGCTTTTCATATAAATCAACCTCATACTTCATACTGTGGACATAGTCCTCTACGGTTTTATCTTCCGGATATTTTATCAAAAGCTCTTTTTCTGTTGCCTGACGTGGGATAAAATAATTTTGAATCCAACATTCCTCTGGTAATGTAAATGCTGCAACAAAACTATACCCCGATTTTTGCATTGATTCGATATTGCTTTCTATCGAATACAAACCACTACCTGCATCAATCCAGAACTTCTCTATTTCGGCAGGCTTTTCTGTGGTAAGCCACGAGGGACTGGTTACGGCTATATATCCATCTGTTTTGAGAAAGCCATTCCAGTAGCTAAGTGTTTTTTCAAACCCTAAGCTGTCTATCATTCCCTCAGACCAGATAAGGTCGAACCCATCTTTTTCAAAAGGGAGTTTTAGGGCGTCGCCGACAATACCTTGCACTCTGTCGGAAAAATTATGTTTCTTGGAAGCATCGTTAAAAATGTTTATAAAATCAGCTACCATATCTACGCCTGTAATATGACCACCAGTATTCTTTGCAAGTATCATCGTTTGACCGCCTGTACCGCAGCCGATATCTGCTATCTTTGAATTGCTGTCAAGGTTCATTATGAAACTTAGGGCTTTTAGCGTCATTTCAGCACTTCCTGGGCCTTGCCTTTCTAAGTCGAGATGGCTTTCGATTAATAATTCGAATTCTGTTATTGTTTTATTTTTCATCGTATATCTCCTTTAGCTCTTTTTCCAGCAAATTCACCGCAATTTCAAAAGCGACGATTCGTCTTTTTGCAAGTGTAACCTGCGATTTATATCTATCAGGATTTTCCTTTGGCTCAAGTGTTTTAAGTGTTTCTGTTAGCTTGTGAATGGTTGAATCAATCTGCCGTTTGGCTTCGAACAGTTCTTCTTTCGAGTACACGCTCATTTTATTTCCTTTATTTTTTCAAGGTCGGCACTACACAAAGCCTCAAGGTTATCAAAAATCTTTTTAGCAGGCCATTCCCACCACTTTAATTCCAGCAGATAGCCAATGAGTTCATCCTCAAACCTTTTCTTAATAATTCTGATAGGATTGCCACCTGCAATATGATAAGCCGGTATATCTTTTGTAACTACTGAATTGGCAGCAACAATTGCTCCATCACCAATATGCACGCCGGGCATTACAGTGACATTTTGACCTATCCACACATCATTGCCAACAACAGTATCTCCTTTGAAAGGTAAATCCCCAAGTGTCGGAGTGGCCTTTTCCCAACCATGTCCCATGATATTAAATGGATAAGTAGTGACGCTGCACATTCTATGATTCGCACCGTTCATTATAAACTCGATACCTTTTGCTATAGCGCAGAATTTCCCAATGATGAGCTTATCACCTAAAAATTCATAGTGATGTGTAACGCGCTCCTCAAACCGTACCGGCCCATTGATATCATCATAATAGGTGTAATCACCGACGATAATATTTGGGCGTGTGATTACATTTTTAATATAGCATACGCTTTTTATTTTTTCATTCGGATAAATAGAATTTGGATCTGGTCCATATTGCATATATAATTCTCCTTATAGTTTCGGTCGTTCCTATGTAAATAGTCAGTCTCGGAGCCGACATTCAACCTGGCATAAAACCTCGACAATAGTAGAAAGTAATTTTAAATAGGCAGCCTTACTTTTTCTTGCGTTTAGGCTCAAAGACAAATTAAAATTTGTCAGTTATTTATATTCATTAGGAATAGGAATATTAAACCTCTCGCACAAAAGTCTTACATCATGAACATCATTTTCATCATACTCATATCCCAGGTGAAATAAAACTTGATTCTTAGCATCTATACACTTTACCACTTTATCTCCTATTTTCCCGATACCACTAAACACTTCTGGAGGATAAGCTTCTCCTTCAAAAACAAGGTATCCCTGTTCATCGAATTCAAATATATGAAGATCGATTATCCTACCTTTAGCGTCCTTCCAAACCGTGTGATCTGTAGTGGTATATGCTTCGATAACTTCAGAAAAGCCTTTTTCTTTTATTATTTCAAGAAATTTTTTGCTATTGCTTTTTTCCACAAACAAATCAATATCGTTGTGGACCCTTGTTTCCTCACCTAAGAGAGCATCAACTCCCCAGCCGCCATCTAACCAAATGGCAATCTCATTTTCTTCGGCATAAAAAATTATCTCAATGGCATCTTTTTCATTTACCATGCAACCCCTCCGTTCAAATTTAAATCTTTCGCTTCAATAAACACATTTTTAGTCAACATCAAACCTGACCACACAACCTCAAAAACCCCCGAAAAAACATCTAACCTGACCACTCATGACCCCTGACATCTAACTCGACCACTCGCAGGGCTATGACATCTAACCTGACCACTTGACTATCAAAACAGCCCCTTTGGACTTGTTTCCACGAAGCGATATTTTCATGTTTTTCGTTCAATGGGTTTTACGCCCATGTGTGCTGAAAGCCTTGATATTTAAGGCTTTTTCACACACTCACTCTTTCGCCCTTGACATCAATACGACCGTCTCAACGTGGTTTGTTTGTGGGAAGAGATCAACAGGCACTACCTGAGCAATTGTGTACTTCTTTGTGAGCTGCTCAAGGTCGCGTGCGAGCGTTGATGGGTTGCAAGAAACGTATGCAATTTTTTGGAGCCCCTTAAGATTAAGAAGTGCATCAACGACCGCCTTATCGAGTCCGCTGCGGGGAGGGTCTACAACGAGCGCATCAATATGCTTAAAATGTGCAATTTCGCGTGCTGCATCGCCACCAATAACCTCTGCATAAAGATCATTTCGCTCAAGATTCTTGCGCAAATCTCGTACCGCTGGGCCATAAGACTCAACGGCTGCTACGCTTTCTGCACGAGCCGCAAGAGGCAAGGTAAATGTTCCTGCACCCGCGTAAAGGTCTACAACGAAATCAGTCCCATTTACATCAAGGAAATCTAATACGGTTTCAACGAGTACTTCAGCGCCTCGAGAATTGACTTGCCAAAAACTTGGTGCTGAGAGGTGATAGGTAAACCCATTGAGTTTTTCTTCTATGCCACCTTTGCCGTGGAGCACCTCAACTTTATGCACTTTACGCTCTGCCGCGTTGCCTTTGAGAAGTACCCGTACGATGCTGGTTGCTTTTGGCAAAGCCTGTCGGATAATTTTTACGGCTTGCGCACGAGGGAAAGGTCCAGGAGGCGTGTACAGAGCAACTTCGCAATCACTCGTGTTTGTTGCTGCACGTATACCAATCCGCAGGAGAGGCGCATAGTTTTTGTTCTGTAGTAAGAAGCGCAAAGAACCTCGTAAGGCCTTTGGCGCCTTTTCAAATTTTTTAGCAAAAAGAGGACATGACTCATTTTTTATTAGTTGGTCGCTTTTTCGCTTATTAAAACCAATTTCAAGCGATGATCCTACTTCATGTGCGGCGAGTTCAATCTTATTTCGATAGTTGTACTCATGTTTTGATGCCACACAGGCAGAAACGAGTTCGTCTGCGTGCTCAATTTTTCCGATACGCGCGAGTGCGTCTACGACGCTTTGACGTTTTGCCTTAAGTTGATAGTCATATGAGACATGCTGCCAATCGCAGCCCCCGCATTCTTCAAAATAGGTACAACGAGGAGCAACTCGAAGGGGAGACGGTTCAATGATGTTGGCGATGAAGCCACGAGCAAATCGATCTTGCTCTTTGGTAATCTCAATTTCGACTTTATCGCCCGGGCAACCTAGTGGCACGAATACGGTTTTTCCGTTGTTGAGGTGCCCAACTGCATCGGCATCAGTCCCCAAGCGCTCAATATCTATAATTTCAGTCTGCATGGCTCTCTTTCTTATTTTTTTGTTGTAACTAGTATACACACGCAAAGCGTTATGGTGACTGCTGCGCGTGGCATAAAGAGTATGCTTGGTCATTTCTGGGGAAATATTTTCTTTATAAGGAAAAAGAAGCTTTGTTTGCAAAATTTAATGCTATTATTCAACCGTAATATTGAGCAGGGAAAGGAGAAACCATGAGCATACCTAAGGTAGACGAGTCAGCATGTACAGCATGCGGCATTTGCGCGGATGATTGTCCAAACGGCTGCTATGACATTGAAGATGTAGCTAAGCTTAATCGCCCAGAGGATTGCACCGAGTGCGGCATTTGCGTTGATGATTGCCCCAATGGCGCCATTTCAATGGACTAAAGTTTTTCATAAGAAAAAAGCCCGCGGAAAGCGGGCTTTTTTTATGTGTCATTGTATCAAGCAAGATTTATGATTGTGGGACAAGAATGTGTATGCCCGCTGGGATGGTTTGGAATTCAAACTTCTCCGCCGTGAAAATTTCGCCATCGCGCTGGGCGACAAGCGGTCCGCCATTTGTTGAGCGTAGAGTTAAATGGTCAAAATTCTGAGCATGGTAGGCTTTTATTTTTTCATGCTTTTTTGCTGCGAGTGCAGGCAAATATGAAAGTGTTTGAGCAACGCTCACTTTATCAACAAGCACAACCGACAGTTGCCCATCAGTTGGATTGGCACTTGGATTGATGGCAATACCACTTCCGTAGGTTTGTCCGTTGGTAACAGCGCACAATAAGATATTTTGGTTTGTTGGTTCGCCGTCGTCAATCGAAATTTCAACTTGAATTGAGCGTAAGTTGTGAAGTATGACATGAAGGAGCGCCGACGCGTAAAGGGGCGTACCAGACAGTTTTCGGGTGGCTTTGAGCTCGTTGGTTTTAGCGACAACGAGCGCATCAATTCCTACAGAGCAGCTGTTTAAAAAGTAGGTATTGTTGCAGGTGCCAAGGTCGAATGATTTTGGTACACCAGTGAGTATGGTGGTGATGGCCTCAGCTATATCAAGAGGTATTCCTGCCATGCGGCAGGAGTCGTTTCCGGAACCACTTGGAACGAGGGCAAGATTAGGGCGTTTATCTGAGTCGATAGTCATGAGCCCATTGACAACCTCGTGTACTGTTCCGTCTCCACCAATAACGATGACAGTTTCATAACCAGCAGCATTGCGCGCAAGCTCAACAGCGTGAGCAGGGCGAGAGGTTGTCATGTAATCAACTGATTCGTTGCGTAATATTTCTTGAACCGCCGCTACCATTTTTTGCGAGTTTCCGCTATTGGCGCTCGGGTTGATGATGACTAGCTTTTTCTTATGAGTTTCCATACATTTCCTTTGAACTTTAATCTCCTTAATAGTATCGGGAAAAGAGTGGCATGCCTATAGTTACTTCTTATTGCGCGAGCACCCGCTTGATTGCTTTACTTTTTTATGAATAAGGAGAAGAGCAACACCTATAAAAATGCTTCCGCCGAGGATATTTCCAATTGTTACGGGCACGAGATTATGGGCCATACCAGAGAGTGAGAGGCTTTGAAGCTGATCTCCCGTTATGCCATAAATCTCTTCTGCCTTTTGGACATAGACGGGATTGAGCTTTGCGAGAAGGCCCGCAGGAATGTAATACATATTGGCGACGCAATGCTCAAACCCAGAAAGAGCGAATGCGAAAATGGGGAAGAAGATTGCAAGTATTTTTCCCGCGACGTCTTTAGCAGAAATTGCCATCAAAACGGCTGCACATACGATGATGTTACAAAGAATTGAACTAAAGAATGCGGTTGAGAAATCCAGATTAGCCTTAGTAAACGCAATTTTTATTGTGTACGCGCCCAAAGCACCACTCGTGTAATTCCACTGACCGCTCAAACTCACGAGCAGCGCGATGATGCCTGCTCCAGCAAGATTTGATAAGAATACGACCGCAAGATTTCGAGCATATTGCGTCCAGGTAATGTGCTTCTGGAGCACGGCATTAAGAATCATAGTGTTACCCGTAAAAAGTTCGCCACCAACAAGCACGATCATCATAAGTCCAACGGGAAATATTGCGCCCGTAAGAGTTCTCGCTAAGCCGACATTGCTGATGTCGTGTGAGGCTAACGAAGAAGCTTGAGCACCTATGGCAATAAACATGCCCGCAAGGATGCCGAGGAGAATCATTTTGAGAAGTGGGAGTTCTGCTTTAACTTTGCAAGCCTCAATGTTGGCTTCGAGTACCTCTGGTGGATTGTTGAAGTTATTGCTCATAGACTTCTCCATTTCACTAGAATGAACGGGGCCATAATCATACGGGACGCCTACGAGCAAGGCTACAAGGACGAACATAAATTCGATAAAGTGTCGATAATTCTCACTAGTCGGCGCATTGGGCAGAGGATCACATGAACTGTACGCATGATTACTCGTTTTGCTTGGTCAACGAGGGGTCAAAATCAGCTTTCTGTCTTCGGCAAAGGCGTGGACATCATATCCCAAACCTAT
>CALLZE010000064.1 GCA_937858655.1 uncultured Coriobacteriales bacterium | reverse complement strand
GTGACTGGAGTTCAGACGTGTGCTCTTCCGATCTGAACACAATATACGTCGGGGTGCGATAAAACGCGATAACCAAGAAAGGATAGAGCGCGGCAATGCACACCGACCCGAGCGAAACGTAACGCGTTACTGCCACAATCAGAATAAAAAAGCCGAGACAGATAAATGCAGCGAGTGGCTGCATTGCGAAAAGGCACCCAGCCGTAGCGGCAACGCCCTTCCCTCCCTTGAAACCAAGATAGGGAGAAAAGGCATGCCCTACCACTGCCCCCAGCAGAGCGCTCACCATCACCCAGTCGGGAATAACATGCCCTGAGGCGATTACCGGCATCACAATCGCGCGCATTGCGATGATGGCAATAGCACCTTTGAGGCCGTCCAGAAAGAGCACGACTATAGCCGCTCGGCCGCCCAAAACGCGAAAAGTATTGGTTGCTCCGAGATTGCCAGAGCCAAAGTCTCGGGGGTCTGTTTTAAAAAACGCTTTGCCAATAATGAGCGCAAAAGGAATACCACCCAAAAGATAAGCCAGAATGAGTCCCGCAAAAAAGTGCCAAAACAATTGCATACCGTGTTCTACCTCGATTAGTCTTTTTTCTTAAATTTTAAATAAATAGGAGTACCCGAAAAATCAAACGCTTCTCGCATGCGATTCTCAACATATCGACGATAGTTTTCATCAATAATCTGAGGGAAGTTCGCAAAAAACGTGAAGCCAGGAGGAGCAACGTGTGTTTGCGTCACGTAATTGAGACGTAACGACTTGCCATTCTTATTAATGGTATGACCGAAGTCACGCATCTCGGTCAGCAAGCGATTGAGCGCGCTCGTTGAAATTTCCTGCGTATAGTTTTTATACACCTTCAAAATGGCGTCAAAAATTCTATGCGTATTCTTTCCTGTTAAAGCGCTCACGCGGATCAAAGGCGCCCACGAAATAAAGGTGAGACGATCCTCAATGTGGTCGATGAGGCGCTGTTTCTCTTCTTCGTCATCCATAAGATCCCACTTATTGAGGATGATTGCCATCGCGCATCCGCGCTCCGCGGCAAAACCAGCTATGCGCTGATCTTGGTCAGTCAGACCAACCGTGCTGTCAATGACAAGCAGCGCAATTTGAGCACGATCAATGGCGCGCATGGCCCGCACGAAGCCGTAATACTCAACATCCTCATCGATAGCGCTTTTCTTGCGCAGTCCTGCCGTATCGACGAAACGGAACAACACGCCATCGCGCTCAACCGTCGTATCGATTGAGTCACGGGTCGTACCCGCAACATTGGACACGATACTGCGGTCTTTTCCTGTAAGTTTGTTTGCAAGTGACGACTTGCCAGCATTCGGTCGACCGATAAGGGCAATAGAAAGCGCTCCATCGTCCTCTTCAGGCTCAACTTGAGGGATTTCTTTGACAATCTCATCGAGCAAGTCTCCCGTGCCATTACCGTGAGTAGAGGATACGGGATAAGGCGTACCTAGACCGAGATTCCAGAACTCATACGTCTCTGTCTCTGAACCAGGTGTATCGACTTTGTTGACGACGAGAAATATCGGCTTCTTTGCTCGCTTGAGCATCTGGGCCACTTCTTGGTCATCGACAGTCAAACCCGTTCTTCCATCAACAAGGAAAACAATAACGTCAGCCTCTTTTGTGGCCACTTCTGCCTGCGCGCGTATTGAAGCCTGAAAATCGTCCTCTTTGGCTACTTCAATACCGCCTGTATCAATCAGCATGAAGTTTGTTCCACACCATTCTGCTTGATGATAACTGCGGTCACGGGTTACTCCGCGTGATTGATGCACAATGGCATCCTCGGATTGGGCTATGCGATTGACAAATGTTGACTTGCCAACGTTAGGTCGACCAACAACAGCAACGATAGGAAGCGTCATGGTTACACCTCTTTCTTGAGAGAGCGGATGCTCTCAATGAGTGAAGGGATGTGTGTCTCGTGAAAACGTACAGGAGCTTTCGTATGCTCCTCGATATCTGCTTGCGTCCAATCATCGAGCGTAAGACCGTCGCTGTTAAAAATGCTCCGCGGGATTAAATACGTTGTTGGCTTATCGTTGCGCTCAGCATCGTAGTTGATGGCCTCGGTAATATCTTTACCCGTCAAAAGCCCCGTCACGGTAACATTGCCACCGAAAAAACGATTCTTCACAGGAAGCAAACGTACTTTGCCGCCCGCGTTCAGCGCGCTCAAAGCACCAATAAAACTCTCGGTCGCGAGTTCTCCAATTACCAGCGTTGCGGCCTCGCTCATTTCTGGGAGCGCAGCAAGGGCGTCGGTAAACTCTTCGAAGTTATCTCGCACTTCATCGACAAAACCCCAGACAATGCCGATTCCATTCTCATATTGCGGGAAATCGTCATACCACTCTTCTTGGGGGAAAGGAGCCTTAGCGTAAATATAAAACTCGTCAGCCAAGTGTATCCACGTCGTTCCTTGGTCAGCCTTATGCTTGAACTGATGGCGTTGCACTTGTTCAATAACGCGCGCGGCGTCAAGTTGTTTGGTAAAGCTCACCGGAGGTTTGCCAGCAATTTCGCGCGTT
>CALLZE010000063.1 GCA_937858655.1 uncultured Coriobacteriales bacterium | reverse complement strand
CATCTTGCTCCATACGCTGCAATGCGGTCGTAACTGAGGGACGACTGACTCCCACCATTTCCGCAATTTCTGAAGGCCGCGCGATTTGACATGCACTTCTATCAAGCGTTGCAACGTCAACGTCTGGCGCAAAACATCCTACATGCTCATCCCTGTTATGAGGACACGCAAGGCGCAAAATGGCTTCAAGATATTCTTCGGTGTGCGGCGTAACCATGCTTGGTCCCTCTTAATCCTCGGGAGTAAAACCAACGCGCGCGATGGGTGACTCCCATACCGCAACTTCCTTAACCTTCACGTTTGAAGGGAGCGCCTCAGTAAGATGCATACAAATTTCTCGCGCCAAATTCTCCGCTGTAGGGCTTAACTTGTCAAAAGGCGCGCGTTCATTGATGTAGGTGTGATCATAGCGGTCGAGCACTTCACGCAACGCCACCTTTAAATCTTTAAAATCACAAACAAGGCCGAGCTTGTCGAGGTCGCGCGAAGTGACCGTCACTTCTACATCCCACGTATGACCGTGCAAATTGCGGCACTCGCCAGGATAATCGTACAGATTATGCGCCGCGTCAAAGTGATCTTTAACCGTAAGTGAATAGGTTCCGTTCAATGTCGTACCAACTTTCGCTTGACGAGGAGTAGTTGCTATTTCAGTTGTGCCTTCTGCGCGCTGCGCCGCGGCACTTTCAATCATCGATTCAAAAGAGAGTTGGCCTTCATCGCCCTCAAAAGGAACGATATACTCGCCAACCATATGTTGCACGTCCATTGCTTCATTTGCGCGCATATCAGCAACTTTGTTGAGTTCGCGCGGAATATGCGTGAGAATCACATTTTCAAATTGAGCGAGAAGCGCACGTACTTGTTCATAGAGCGGCTTTAAATCAACCGCCCTCACTTTATACTGACCCGTCAGCTGCCGAATCATCAATTGGCTGTCAGCTTGCACATGAATATGCCCCGTTGTTTTTTTGAGGGCATTCTCAAGCCCCCAAATGAGAGCTTTGTATTCAGCAACATTATTGGTCGTCTCTCCGATAAAGGCTCCCGCAGAAAAACTGTTGA
>CALLZE010000062.1 GCA_937858655.1 uncultured Coriobacteriales bacterium | reverse complement strand
TGTTGGTTAGAGTTCTACTCTAGGCGTTAATCTTTGAAAAGCGTGGTTAGTCATCCTCGTCAAGGAATGCGCCCGTTTGGCGATTCCATAGATGAGCATATTCGCCATCCTGCTCGATGAGTTCTGAATGCACGCCGTCTTCAACGATGTGGCCTTCAGAGAGTACGACGATGCGGTCGAGACGCGCTACTGTTGATAAGCGGTGCGCAATAACAAGAGCCGTTTTATTTGCCATCAAATTGTCGAGCGCTTCTTGAATGAGGCGCTCGCTTTCTGAGTCGAGAGCGGAAGTAGCTTCGTCAAGCACGAGAATGGGCGCGTTGGTTAGTATGGCGCGCGCAATCGCTATGCGCTGTCGTTGTCCGCCAGATAACTTAACGCCTCTCTCACCTGTGATCGTATCAAAGCCGTGCGGCAGCTTTTCGATAAACTCGAGCGCATTAGCGCGTCTGGCTGCCTCGACGACTTCTTCGAGGGTCGCATCAGGTCGACCATATGCAATGTTTTCGTGAATAGTGCGGTGGAATAGAAGGGGCTCTTGGGGCACATAAGCAATTTGCTTGCGAAGGCTCGCTTGTGCAACTTGCGAGACATCCTGCCCATCGATGGTAACGCTTCCTTCTTGGATATCGATGAGTCGCAGAAGCAGCTTAGTGAGTGTCGTTTTGCCACTTCCGCTGCGTCCAACAAGTCCGATGCGCTGACCTGCGGGAATGTGGAGCTCAAAATTGGTAAAAATGTTGTCTCCCTTATGGGCATCTCCATAATGAAACGTAATGTTATTGAAATCGATTGCGCCATTTGAAACGGTGAGCGCAGGCGCGTTGTCGCGGTCGGCCACGAGGAGCGGCTCATCTAAAATTATGGTCATATCGCGCGCGTCCCCCAGAGCGCGGTTGACTTGAGTGAACACCTGTCCCAAGCGATTAAACTGCATAGTAAGCGAGTAGGTGTAGGTAAACATCATTACCAGCGTTCCCGGCTTGATGCCAAACCAACTACTGCCACCCGTCACAAAGAAGATAAGGACACACATGATGACAACGGTAATGGCAGAAGTTCCTGCACCACGCTCGATAGAAGAGCGCATACGTTTTGATTCGGCGGCGGCAACATTTCTGCTGGCATCATCGAAGAGTCTGCGTTCAAAACCTTCTTGACCATGTGTTTTTACGGCGAGAATGTTGGTGATTGCGTCTGCAAGCTCACCCGAACGCACGTTATGAGCAGCGGAAGCTTCGGCATTGAGAGGTAAAATTCGGCGGAACAGTTTGTAAGAAGCGACAACATAAATCACAAGCAAAATCGCGAGTGCAATAACGTAGTAAGGTACGCGTGAGGCGAGCATGCCAATGGTAAATACGGCTGAGCAGGTGATAGGCACCATCGCGTAGATGAAACTGTCGCCCAGTGTTTCATATCCCGAGAGAAATTTTGCTGTTTGGCTGACGAGCGATCCCCCAAAGCGATTTGAGTGAAATGACATCGATTGGTTGGAAAGAGTATTAAACACGATATTTGAGAGTTCGTAACTTGCGCGAATTTCGAATTTCCAGGCGCAGTAATCTTGAAGTTTACTGCAAAACTGGCCGAGAATATTTGTTGCCACAAGGCCTGCGATTAGCCAGCCGAATGTTGAGAACACTTCGTTTTTCGCGATAGGACCAGCACTTACTTTATCGACAACTTTTCCCACAAGATAAGGGTTGCCATAAGAAAGAAAGAAAACAAATCCCATGGTTGCAAGAATGCCCAGAACAAATGTGGGCCACTGCGTGATGGTGACGCTCCAGTAACGTTGGAGGGTTCTTTTGACGGTTGGTTGCTTTTCTGGTGTGAGTGACGCGGGGGTTTGCATGGTGCTCCTTGGCTTACGGCAAATAATCAGTTAGTTCTACTATACGACTACACGTAAAGTGAAGATATCATCATGCGTGAGATACTGGCAATTTCCTTTGAGTTTATGTGCTACATACTGGATGCTTTCGGTGCCCAGTCCATGCCCCTTTTCTTGTGATTGAGGAAGGCCATCGACAAAGCGAATTTCACCAGAAAAAGGATTGGCCAATGACATGAGCAACTTTTGATCACTCATTTCTAGGCGTAAATATATAGAACATGGTCCATTATCTTGGTCTACTTTTGCTTCACAATATCGGATGGTTGCTTTCAATGCATTTTCAAGGGCGTTTGCGAGCAGCGATGTGAAGTCAATCTCTGAGCAAGGCAGGGTTTCTCCCACTTTTATGAGGCAATCGAATTCGATACCGTGAGCTTTCATGCGCGAACCATAGGTTGATAATACGGTATTGATAAGTTCGTTTGAGCAATAGCGAAAGACTTTTGTCTCATCAATTTTGTCTTCGAGCCTATCCATGTATTTGAGCGCTCCCTCGGTATTTCCTGCTTCGATATAGGCAGCAACTCCGTCAAGATAATGGCGCATATCATGCCTGAGCAAAGCAATTTCTTGTTCGTTTTGGCGCATTGTTTCGATATCGCGGATGGATTGTTGTTTCTGAAGTTCAAGCAGTTCGGTTCTTTGTCGTGCTTCATTTGCCTGTTCAATTTTTCGGTAATACAAAACGCAAAAGGCGAGGTATGCAACGGCAAGAACGAACGGCATAAACTCTGAGACGAGTACGACATTCTCATAGAGAGCCTTTGAAAAAACAGTACTCA
>CALLZE010000061.1 GCA_937858655.1 uncultured Coriobacteriales bacterium | reverse complement strand
AAAAACGAGCAGAAATCACTTGACAGAAGGCAAGGTTTGCGCGGCGGCCAATGAGGAATTTTTATTCCTCTCAAGAAACACAATATATCCACATGATTAGTTGAATGATTTTTTAAGTTGATTGAGGAGCGGGAACGAGTTGCATGCCAAGTTTTTCAGCGCGCCTGGCGAGGTGATGCATAACACGCTGGCGATAGCGCTCCTCATAGTAATCCTGTCCTTGGTCTGTGTATTCCTCACCCTTGGTTAACATGGTGTAGATAAGACGAGCCAGTTTGTGGGCGACGGCAGTAATCGCCTTGGCTCGATCAAGACGAGCGGCAAGCCGTCTGAAGTAGGCTCCAAGCGCGGACTGGCTTTTGTGAAGTGCGGCGGCCGCTAACCGCAAAGACTGTGCAGCGCGATTGGTTGTGCGTTTGGATGCGCCCGAGAGTACTTTACCTCCGGAAATCTTTGTGCCAGGACACAGTCCCAGCCAGGAGGCAAAATGCTTCGCGCTTTTGAAGCGGGTCATGTCGGGACCGACTTCAGCAATCACCTTGAGCGCGGTCGTCGGGTTGATACCGTTGATCCGAGTCAGGTCGACGCCGCACAGTCGAAAGAGGTAAGTTCGCACATCGAATTGCGGTGCATTCTTGGAGTTCGATGCGCGTCGGCCTCTGCCCGGTTCGCTATCATCATCGCCAACGAGCGTTGCCAGCATGCTTTCGAGTTTGGCGTCACATTCAGTCAGTAGGATTCCATAATTATCATAGAGCACCATCGCCTGCTTGAGTGCGAACAAATGCTCCTCGCGCCAGTTGCCCTGAAGCGACTTAGCGATCTTCTCTTCACTGGCGCGAATGCGGGTATTCTTCATCTTCGCCAGCACATGACCGTCACGTTCGCCCGCAATAATACCCCGTACGATTTTTTGCCCCGTTTCGCCAACGATGTCTGAAATTACGTTGGCCAGTTGCACGTTCATCTGGGTTAACGCTTTTTGCATATGCTGAATATGCCGACCTTGAGAGGCCTGCAACATGTCGCGTTGTCGTGATACCGCACGCAGCATACAAATTTCATCCGTTGGGCGAAAAGTGCCAGACAGCAGGCCATAGCTCATCAACTGTTGCAGCCACTGGCAGTCGAGAACATCTGACTTGCGACCGGAGACGTTCTTTACATGCCGTGCATTGACGAGATTCACGGCAAACCCACGCGCTTCGAGAATCTCGTAGAGCGGTATCCAGTACACGCCCGTCGATTCCATTGCCACCGTATCCACGCCGCAGCACACCAGCCAGTCCGCCAACTCCTCCAGGTCTTCGGTGAAACTTTTAAACTCCCGGACCGGTTCATCGTCACGATCCGGCGACACCGCCACAAAATGGCTTGCCGAGCCGATGTCGATTCCCGCCGCATTCGGGTGCGCCAATTCCAGTACCGTTCTCTTGCGTTGTGCCATGCCTTCCTCCATCATCTCGTTTGGAATGCCGCAACGGTTCGGGTACGTCGTTATACTCACTCTCTCAAACGGGATGGCTGCTTTCGCAGCCTCGCCAATGTCGCAGACGTGACCCGTGACCACGCTCATTTACGGGCAGGGACGCTCCAGTGACTGTTCGGTCTTCGCCGTCGCGGTATTCCACTTTACCGCACATCTCGCCGCATCGTGTTTCTTTCAAACGCATTGCGGCCGAAGGCCGATTACTACGCTCATCCAGTACCCCCAGCTCGGTGTGAAACTTGAAGAATTCTTGCCGCGTGATGTTCGCCGCATCATCAT
>CALLZE010000060.1 GCA_937858655.1 uncultured Coriobacteriales bacterium | reverse complement strand
CCAAACTGAGGAGGGCGAGCCTTTTGTGACAACCCGAAGGCCGGGCGATGGTGTGTTACGTATTGACGCTCTAGGACATGTTGAATATCCAAGTCCTAACGCGGTCGCGATTTTGCGCCTAGCAGGCTATGAGAGCCGTGTGCGCACAAGCCACGCTTCAGAGTTGCCGGGTGGGGGTTTTGCCATCGCAAGCGTCATAAATAAGCCTCTCGCTCTCAAGCGAGAAGTGTCAGTCGCCGGCAGAACCCTTCTTTATCGTAGTATCGGACTACAGCACGGTGCGGTTGTTTTTATCGAAGATGTGACGGAACTGCGTAAGCAGCAGCAAGAAGTAGAGATAAAAGAAGCGACTATTCGCGAAGTGCATCATCGCGTAAAGAACAATTTGCAGACGGTTGCGGCGCTTCTGCGCATGCAAGGCAGAAGAACGACCAATGATGAAACCAAGGAAGCACTCAGCGCAGCGGTCGAACGCATAAATTCTATGGCGACCGTTCACGCGCTATTAAGTTCGTCCGAGCAGGAATCTTTGGATCTGCTTGAGATGGCTCAGTCGGTCGTGTCTTCCATTGAAGCAAGTATGCGCACCTCAAAGTGCGCGGTTGAAGTCATTGTGGCGGGCGAGGGTGAAATCATTCTCCCTGCCCACGTTATTACTTCCCTCGCTTTGGTGCTTACGGAGCTTGTTCATAATGCCTACGAACACGGTTTGAATATTCGAACAAATCAAAATGAGGGCAAAAAAGGCGCAATTCGTGTGGATATTTCTCAGAACTCCGATATGATAATTATGGAAATATCTGACAATGGAAAAGGGTTGCCAGAGGATTTTGACGTCTCTACCTCGCAGAACCTAGGTTTATCAATTGTGAAAACTATTGTGTCTCAAGACCTCAACGGGGAACTTTTTGCGTATAATAGTAAGGGTGCTCATTTTCAGGTGCGGATTCCGCGAGGGGAGTGGGAGTGAGAATCGTAATTGCAGAAGATGAAGGGGCCATCAGGCTTGATCTCAGCGAAACACTTGCTGAACTTGGCCATGAGGTGGTGGGAGAAGCGAAAGACGGCGAACAAGCCCTCTTCCTTATTACCTCACTACGCCCTGACGCTGCATTTCTTGATATCTCAATGCCTGGAATGAACGGTCTCGAAGTTGCCGAGTCGCTTGAAAGTAATGAGTGGTCATGTCCGCTGATTATTTTGAGCGCGTTTTCGGATCAAAAGCTTATTGAGAGAGCCGCGAATGCAGGCGTTTTTGCGTATCTCGTTAAGCCGTTTACGGAAGCCGATATTGAACCAGCTCTACACGTTGCCGTGAGTCGTTATGATGCGCAACAAGAGCTGAAGGCGCAATCGGAGTCGTTAAGTGAACAGCTTGAAACACGCAAAGTTCTTGATAAAGCAAAAGGGATTTTGATGCAACAAGGCTATAGCGAGCCCGAGGCATTCGCTCTTTTGAGAAAAACCGCAATGGACAAGCGGCTTTCTTTAAAAGAAGTGTCGAAGGCATTGATTATTAGCAATGATATTCTTGGGGACTGAACGGGCACTCTCTCAAATAAGGCGAAAACTGAGGTTTTCGGGGATTAGCATGCGCGGGGGCGCGCGGGCGGGGAGTGGTAGCGTTTATGGAGATTAAGCGTGTAGATGATAGTACGGTAGCTTTAGTTGCCGATGAATTGTGTCGATTGCCTATTTTTCGAAAGAGCAATCGCGATGATGTTGAAAGGCTTGCCAGTAGAGGAGTAATCCTTGCAACTGGTGACGAGGAAGTGGAACTTACGTGTTTTGCGAAACCTCTCGAGTCTTTCTTTGCTGAAATATTCGCAAGGCATGCATACGAGGAGCTGTTTATTCCATTCCTCTTGGCTGAGGGCATGATTGTCTTCTTTGAAAAGAACCCTCGCAACAACGATAAGCTCAATCTTTTTGAGATAGCTGCACCGTTTATTGGTCATGGTCAGGTATCGAAAGAGCTTGGCTACATTGACCCCTACAAGGTGAGCATGCAACCCCATAGCAAGGCTTTGATATTTGACCCTTTCGACATCAAAAATCTTGCGGAACATAACTATGAGATAACCACGACAGTATTTACTGATAAAAATCGTATTACTGAAGCATTTAGCATTTCAACGCGTATCTTTTTGTCGCCAACTACCAAACTCAAGATTGCGAAGTACCTCTATTTTCACGCAGGTCGCCGCATGAAAAAGGGCTATCCTCCCATTTTGGAGAATCTCACCCAAGAAATGTTTGCTACGAGCTTTGGTGTGTCACGCACAACCGTCTCCGAGGCTTTCATGGAGTTGAAGGGCTATGGCGCAATTGATCCAAAGTATCGACGCATCGTCGTCTACCCAGAAAAATGTAAAACTGCTATAGATGAATTCTCGCGTGATCTTTTAGAAAAGTAGAAGAAGCGTTTTAAATCTTTAGACACGGGATATGTCCGCATACTATGCGGACATATCTTTTTTCGTGCGGGGGACTTTGAAAATTCCTCCAACTTGGTTCGAGAGTTGAGAGTGCGCCCATGAGTTCAATTTGTGGAGTTAGCAATGCATTGTCTCAGTGCAAGGGGCGCGTGTTAGAATGGTAACACTTGACTAATAGTATGCAGAGGAGAGCACTACGGTATGGATGTACGTATGCTGTATCACACGCCTGACCCCGAGCGTTCAATCGCTACGGCAGCGCGTTTATGCTATGCACCGGTTGGTGCTGCTGAATTAATGGAGAGTCTCGATGAAGAGGCTATTCATCGCGTTTTGCGCACGGTAATTACGAGTGGTCACTTATCAACGCTTGAGCACGCGAGTTATACGTTTGCCATCGATGGCGTATCGCGCGCGATGACCCATCAGTTGGTCCGTCATCGCCTTGCGAGTTTCAATCAGCAGTCGCAGCGCTATGTGAGCTACGACAAGGACCCCTCGTTTATCGTACCACCAGAAATCGACGAAAATCCTGAGTTGAAGATGCGCTATATGCAGGCATGCGGTGAGGCATTTATGAATTATCGCGCCCTGATTGAAGCAGGCGTTGCTCCTGAGGATGCGCGCTATTTGCTTCCTAACGCGATGGAGACAAAAATTGCGGTCACAATGAATGTGCGCGAACTCCTCCACTTCTTTAACTTGCGCTGCTGCAATCGTGCTCAGTGGGAGATTCGCGAAGTGGCAAATCGTATGCTCGAGTTGGCGCGCCCGACCGCTCCCTACATCTTCTTAGACGCTGGCCCTTCGTGCCGACGTGGACCATGTGCTGAGGGCAAAATGTCATGTGGCAAGCCTTTTGAGCGCATAGTGAGAGATTAATTTATGGACAACAACGCAAAACAATCACCTTATGGTGCATGTGTAGAACAAAAGCCCGAAGTAACGCCTACCTCTATCGGAGGCCAGGCGGTTATCGAGGGCGTCATGATGCGCGGCAAGTATAGCTGGGCGGTTTCTGCGCGTGATAGTGAGGGAGAGATTCACTCAAAAGAGTTTGACCTTAAATCAGGGGATTCAAAGAATTCCTGGATGAAAAAGCCCCTCATTCGTGGCGTGGTAGCTCTCGTTGAGAGTCTTATTATGGGTACGAAAGCCCTTACGATTTCTGCGCAACTTGCGGGAATTGACGAGGAAACGGGCGAGGAGATGCCCGCGGGCGCAATGGTGGGTGCCATTATTGGTGGTGCCCTGATGGCTGTTGGTATTTTTATCGTCTTGCCTGCCGTTCTTACAAACCTCATCATGGGTTCGGCGACGCAAAATCCGCTTGGTTGGAATGCGGTTGACGGCCTGTTTCGCGTTGTCGCGTTTTTCCTTTATGTATGGCTTATCGGTTTTTATCCCGATTTAAAGCGCGTGTTTATGTATCACGGAGCCGAGCATAAGACCATCCATATGCTTGAACACGGTGAGGAACTCACGGTAGAGAATGCGCGCAAATATCCGCGCCTTCACGTTCGTTGCGGTACGGCATTTTTGCTAATGGTCATGGTTATTTCAATTTTGGTGTTCTCGCTTGTTCCCATTAAGATGATTGCGACATCGTTTGGCGTGACCAATAAGTATGCCTTACTGAGTCTTGTCATTTTGAGCCGCATAATATTGATGCCGTTTGTTGCGGGTATTGCGTATGAGATTACCGTGAAGTGGGCTGGACCACGTGCAGAGAATCCTTTGGTAAAGATTGTGCTGTGGCCAGGACTGCAATTGCAGCGCTTTACTACGGCTGAACCAACCGATGATATGCTCGAATGCGCCATTCGCTCTACTGAGATTGTGCTTGAGCGTGAGCGACTGGAAGATAATCCTTAGCCTTGCTTGAACTTTTTCAGTAAGTGAATCTTCGTACCTAAGTAAGGAATATCATGATAGAAAAACTAAAAAATATTATTGCCTCATACGAGGCCTTGACTGAAAAAATGGGCGACCCGGCAGTGTTGGGAGACCAAAAAGAATACGCTCGACTCGCTAAGGAGCACAGTAATCAGACGCCGCTCGCTGAGCGTGCGCGTGCCTATGTTAAGGCTTACCAAGCGCTTGAGGATGCTAAAGAAATGCTCGCCAATGAGTCGGACCCTGAGATGAAAGAACTGGCTCAGGAAGACATTAAATCTCAACAAGCAATTTTGCCAGCGCTTGAAGACGAGATTAAAGAGATGTTGATTCCTGGAGACCCTAATGACGACAAAAATATTATTGTCGAGATTCGTGCGGGAGCAGGAGGCGATGAAGCCGCAATTTTCGCGGGCGACCTTTACCGTATGTATGCGCGTTTCGCCGAGACGAATCGCTGGAAGGTCGAAGAAATTGACGCTTCTGAGTCTGAGGCTGGCGGTTATAAGGAAGTTTCCTTCCGCATCAAGGGCGAAAAAGTGTATTCCATCATGAAATTTGAATCAGGTGTACACCGCGTCCAGCGTGTTCCAAAAACTGAGTCACAGGGGCGCATTCATACTTCAACGGCAACCGTTGCGGTTCTCCCCGAGGTTGACGATATTGAAATTGAAATTAATGCAAATGATTTGCGTATTGATGTGTACCGCGCGAGTGGTCCTGGCGGACAGTGCGTCAACACCACCGACTCTGCTGTACGTATTACGCATCTGCCAACCGGTCTTGTGGTGCAATCGCAAAACCAAAAATCGCAGCTGCAGAATCGCGAAGAAGCATTGCGCGTTTTGCGTGCTCGTCTCTATGACTTTGAGCTTGAAAAGCAGCAAAGCGAACTGGGTGCTCAGCGCCGTAGCCAAATTGGCTCGGGTGACCGCTCTGAGAAGATTCGTACATATAATGGACCGCAAGATCGCGTAACAGACCATCGCATTGGGTTTAACGGCGCTTATAACACCATTCTTATTGGTGGCGATCTCTCAAGCATGACTGAGGCCCTTATTGCCGCCGACCGTGCTGAGCGTCTCGCGAACGCCGCTGAGTAAGCTAGGCGGTTATGAAAGAGACGACATGGACGGTCCAAGAGGCACTGAATTGGACCGAAGCATATCTTCAGGCAAAGGGTGATGAACATCCCCGCCGCAGCGCTCAGTATTTATTGAGTCATGCGACGGGGCTTTCTCGCATTGAAGTGTACGCCTACTTTGACCGGCCACTTACCGAGGGCGAGCGCAGCGTGCTACGCGAATCCTTGAAGGTGCGCGCTACTGGTGCGCCGCTGCAATATGCGTGCGGCGAGGCGGCCTTTCGCTACCTTGAATTAAAGGTAAATCCTGCGGTTCTTATTCCGCGCTCCGAGACCGAAATGCTTGTAGATCTGGTGCTTGAGCGTTTGCCAAAGCTCTCAGAAGGGAGTGGGTCGCCCTTAATTTGTGACATTGGCACGGGCAGTGGTTGCATAGCCCTTTCCTTTGCCTCCGAGCGCCCTGATGCGCGTGTGTGTGCAAGCGATATCTCACCCGAAGCGCTTGAGCTCGCTCAAGAAAATGCTCAGCGTCTTGGGCTTGCTGAGCGCGTACATTTTTGTCAGGGTGATTTAGCGGAGCCCGTGTTTGCTTATGCTGCTTCAGGTGGCAACAATCATATTGATGCGCTTGTCTCAAACCTTCCTTATATCCCAACCGCAGGTATGGAAATCTTGCCTCCCGAGGTGAAAGATTTTGAGCCAAAACTCGCGCTCCATGGTGGCGAGGATGGGCTTGATCTTTTTTACAAACTTATCGATGAGGTAGAAGCCTTCCAGAAAACGGGTACTATCGCATTGTTGGCATTAGAGCTTGACGAGAGAAATGTAGAAAAAGCCGCAGAGTATCTCAGAAAACGAAGTCTATTTGGCGCCGTTAAGGTTGTTCAAGACCTCACGGAGCGCCCCCGTTTTCTTATTGCGGAGTAGGTGTGGGTAGTGACGCGTAAAGTACATATTCGAGACAACTTTGATGCCGCGGTCAACGAGGCAGCAACTGTTCTTGCCTGTGATGGCGTTGCAATTTTTCCCACAGAAACAGTCTACGGTATCGGAGCACTTGCTCTAGGTCAGGAAGACCCTGCGGTTCAACGCATATACCACATAAAAGATCGTCCTGAATCAATGCCCCTACCAGTTTTGATTCATGACATTTCATGGCTCGATTGGTTTGCTCCTGAAGCGCCCGCCTATGCGCGAGCATTGGCTGAGCGCTACTGGCCAGGGCCTTTGACTTTGATTGTGCAGGTAAGCGAGGAGGCGAGCGCTTTATGCTCGACCTCTTCTGATGGAACCATCGGCGTGCGCTGCCCCCGTAATGAGTATATGCAAGCGCTTCTTGCCAAAACCAAAGTGCCCATATACGCAACGAGCGCGAATAGCCATGGAAAGCCGAGTCCAAAAAGTGCTGACGAACTCGAGAGTCAGCTTTATGAGGCGGCCGACATTGTTATCGATGGTGGGGTGTGCGTAGGCGGTGTTGCCTCGACGGTTGTGCGCTGCACGGGCGTGGGCCCCGAGATTGTGCGGCTTGGCGAAATCACCGAAGCAGATCTCAACGATGCCATTCAGCAAGCTCAAGGTAATTCCTAAACACATCTTGCGCTTTTGTGTACGCAGAGTCATCAAATTGACTTATACTAAAAAAGTATCTCTTATAAACTCATAGACTGAGGAGTGACTGGTTAAGTGCGCATTGCTTTTGCTTCCGACCACGCTGGATTTCCCCACAAAGATGTTTTAGCTCAAATGTGCCGTGACCTTGGCCATGAGGTTGTTGATTTTGGCCCCGATTCGGGCAATGATTCCGTTGACTATCCTGATTATGCCTTTCCTGTTGCGCAGGCCGTTGCAAACGGCGATGTTGACCGCGGCGTTTTGGTGTGCGGCACCGGTATAGGTATGGCAATTGCTGCTAATAAGGTACCTGGCGTGCGCGCGGCAAATATTCTGCGCCCCGATTTTGCGGAATTGGCGCGTGAACACAACAACGCAAATGTGATTACCCTTTCTGGTCGTTTTGTCGATTTGGAGACCAATAAACAGATTTTAGAGACATTCCTTTCAACTGAATTTGCTGGAGGACGTCACCAGAATCGATTGGATAAAGTAACCGCACAAGAGTCAAGGGAAAGGAACTAACCAGATGTCAATTGAACACGTACGAGCTGAGGACCCACAACTCGCAGAGGCTATTGATGCTGAACTGACGCGTCAGCGCTCAACTATTGAGCTCATCGCATCAGAAAATTTCACTTCACGTGCAGTTATGGAAGCACAAGGAACGGTGCTTACCAATAAATATGCAGAAGGTCTTCCCGCAAAGCGTTATTACGGCGGTTGCGAGTGTGTCGATGTTGTTGAAAACCTCGCGCGTGACCGTGCTTGCGAACTCTTTGGCGCAGACCATGCCAATGTTCAGCCACATTCAGGCGCGCAAGCAAATATGGCTGTTTATTTTGCGAACCTAAACCCCGGCGACAAGGTGCTTGGTATGAGCCTTGCGCACGGTGGCCATCTCACTCACGGTTCTCCCGTCAATTTTTCGGGTAAGTGGTTCGATATTGTTTCTTATGGTATCGACCCTGAAACCGAGCTTATTAACTATGACGAGGTAGAGCGTTTGGCGCTCACC
>CALLZE010000059.1 GCA_937858655.1 uncultured Coriobacteriales bacterium | reverse complement strand
AGGAACTGGAAGAGAAAAAGGCCGCCGCTGAAGCAGCCGAAGTTTTTAGTCAACTCTACTCTCACTTCGTTTCATATTACTTAAGTTTCACGAAACCTTGCTGCTCAACCACATTTTGGCCTTCAGCCGAAAGTACCCAATCAAGATATGTCTTCGCAATGCCGGTAGGCGCGCCAAGCGAGTCCATGTACAAATTGCGCGAGAGGGTGTAGCTTCCGTCCTTAACCGCTTCGGGTGTTGCGGCTTTACCATCAATGTTGAGAACAACCGTTTCCGGATCTTCATAGCCCATGCCTACATATCCGATTGCTTGAGGATTGTTTTTAACCTCATCAACGATGGCTTGGCTTGACTGCATGCTCCTCATAGTCTTGGCATATTTTGCATCCTTGCCGACTACTGCCTCACTAAAGAACTCATAGGTTCCCGAAGAGGTATCGCGACCGAGCAACACAATCTTTCCTGGCTTACCACCAACGTCTTTCCAGTCGGTTACTTCACCTCGGTAGATTTTGCCCAACTGGTCAGTCGTGAGATTTTTCACTGAGTTTGAACCATTGACAATGACGGCAATTCCATCGCGTGCAACAGGAGTCTCAGTAAACGTCTGCCCTGCATCCTTGACGGCTAGTTTTTCATCATCTTTTGCTTCACGTGACGCGTCAGCAAAGGTAATGCCGCCATTAATAAGCGAGGCAATGCCTGCTCCCGAGCCGCCACCCTTCACGGTAATGACTGCTTGCGGGTTAGTCTTCATATAGGCCTCAGCCCACGCCTGAGCGAGATTGACCATCGTGTCAGAACCCTCGATAGTCACGGTGCCACTCTGCGCGTCAGTTGAAGCGTTGGCACTTCCCTTTGATCCCGTTTTTGCACCGCAACCTGCAAGCAAAGCCAGCGAAAGCGCCATGCACATTACGATTATGGGGAGTGTGTGTCTGCGAGATACCATATTTTTCCTTTCAGATTTGAATGTTTCACGCTTAAGACAACAACAGCATACGTTTTCGACAAGCCCCCGATGGTTAAATCAAGGTTAAAATTGGCGAGAAATGTAAACTCTACGTAAAATGGCGCGAATAACACCGTGTTTCACGCTAAGATAGGGGCATGAAGAAGATTCTGATTATCGAGGATGATTTCGCGATTCGACAGAGCGTCGAATACGCTTTGCGCCGCCAGAATTACGAGGTTAAAAGTCTTGATAATGGTCGCGATGCCCTCGATACCATTAAGAAGTTCGCACCCGACCTGATTGTTCTTGATATTATGCTTCCCGGCGTTGATGGGCTTGAAATTGCCCACGAAGTCCGCAGTTTCGATACCACCACGGCCATAATCATTGTGAGTGCGCTGGGTGAAAGCAGTGATAAAGTAAAGGGACTTACGCGGGGTGCCGATGACTATGTAGCCAAGCCCTTTGCGCTCGATGAACTCCTCGCCCGCATTGAAGCAAACTTGAGACGCGTAAGCAAAGAGGCGTCCGCCCCCAAACAAGCAGTATATACATTCGGAGACGCGGTGCTTGACGAGGCGCACCGCACCGTGTCTGTTGCCGGACAAGAAATTGAACTACGCAGTAAAGAGTTTGATTTGCTCGCGGAAATTGTACGCGCCGACGGCAAAGTGTGCACGCGCCAAGAGCTCGCGCAAAATGTATGGGGTTACGAGTACCTCGACTCATCGCGCACGCTCGATGTGCATATTCGCAATCTTCGTCGAGCAGTAGAGGACCCCTCACGATTCACCTTTATAAAAACGGTGCATGGCGTTGGTTATCAGCTACATGTCGTTGAAAAAGAGGGGGCGAACACATAATGTGGCCTTTCTCTCAATCCGCCCAAGAAATCGAGCTGCTCCAATCGGTCATCGATGAGATGACCCGTGGAAATTACGATGGTGCCGTGCCCACGTTGAGCGGAAAACTCGTCCCCTTGAGCGTTTCGCTCAAACACCTAAAATCAACCTATGCCTCCACGTTTATTGCGCTCGAAAAGCAGCGAGAAGAACTCACTGCCATCATTAATGCGTTGCCCAACGCGCTCATTTTTGTTGCCGAGGGACGTGTTTCTCTCTTCAATGACGCTGCACGCGAAATGTTCGGCTTAAGGCCCACCGATAAGGGCAAATTGCTCGATGAGCTTGAACTTCCCCAGTCACTCTTTGATGCTATCCATGAATTTCTGAGCGGAAGCGAACGGCGACTTGATACACGCACAACCCCCAATGCCCTCATGCAAACATTTCAAGTATCAATTACTCGTCTCGAAAACCAAGCAACGGGACAGCCTTCATTGCGTAACGCAAATTTTGTCGCGAGTTTTACAGATATTTCACAACGGGCCAAAACTGATGCCCTGCGTCGAGATTTTGTCGCGGCAGCAAGCCACGAACTCAAGACCCCTGTTGCGGGCATGAGCCTTATGAGCGAAACCGCGCAAATGGCACTCAAAGATGGTGACACAGCAACAGCCAACGCCATGCTCGCTCAGATTCATACTGAGGCCCAAAATCTGCAGGCGCTTGTTCTTGATTTACTCGACTTGGCGCGCTACGAAGATATTGCGCCCGCTGATGAGCGCACCGATCTTATCAAAACAAGCAAAACTACCGTGGCGACACGGCGACAACGCGCCCAGGATAAAGGCATTGCGCTTGTTGAGGAATATCATGGGCTTGGATTGCAGGAAGTGTTTGTGCCGCTCCATGAGGCAGATGTAGTGATAATTCTCGACAACCTTTTAGACAACGCCCTCGCCTACACTGATGCCGGTACGGTGCGTATTGATGTTGAAGCGGACGCTATAAAGCACACGGCACTCATACGTGTCTCTGATACGGGTATTGGCATTGAAGAAAAAGATTTTGATCGCATTTTTGAACGCTTCTACCGCATTGATAAAAGCCGCTCACGCGTAAGCGGAGGCACGGGGCTCGGACTTTCGCTCGTCAAGCATGCGGTCGAAAAAGCAGGTGGCAGCATTGTTGTCGCCTCACAAAAAGGCCAAGGCACCACCTTTAATGTCTCGCTCCCCATCATCTAATCAAAAAGCATACGCGCGGAGAAAATTCCTGTGATAGTACCCTGTGGGCATTTTAGGGTTTGCTAGAAAAACGACCAACCAAGAAAACTCGGTTAAGCGCGGTTGCTCCTGAAATCCACGCGCCCGCAAGAAGCCAAGCGGCAATGACATCGCTCGGATAATGAACGCCCAAATATACGCGCGATATCCCAACAAGGATTGCGTAAATCGCGCACAACGCACACCCAATTACCTTAATAAGAAAGCCTGGCGTGGGAGCAACAACGATGGCCTCAATAGTTGCGATGGCAAGGCACATGCTCCCCATCGAGTGGCCCGAAGGAAAGCTTGACGAGGCGGGTTGAGAAATGAGCGCGAGCGCCGATTCGGGACGCACGCGCTTGAGGACAAACTTAAGAATGTTAGCCAAAATTGCTCCGCCCGCGGTAAGAGCAAGAGTGAAATTGGCATCGTCATTGCGGCCCATTTTACGAAGAACCATAAAGATGATGGCAGTCAAAACCGTCACGCCAATGATGCCGCCCGCGTACGTCACGCCTTTCATAAAAAAGTCGAGATTCGGACCGCGCAACGATTGAATCTTTGCCGTGCAGTACTGGTCAAAGCGTGCGATAGCTTCTGAGGTATTAACATCGTCAGCAATTTCATAGAATCCAAAAAGGCAAGCAGCTGTCATTACAACCGAAACGATGATTGAGGCTCTCATGACGCGTCCATAAACCGCGCAGCAACTTGTTTCTTGCGAGAAAGCACGCCATCCATCCAAACGCTGCCGCTTTCAAACGAAGCGTCAAAAGCCTTCTCGGCAATCTTGATATCGCCAACAGCAAACATCTCTGAGCCTTCTCGAATAATGTCGGTGCCCATCAGCACCACAACATCATAACCGTGCTCTGCGAGCGCATTGTTCATCTCCGCAATAACTTCTGATTTCTTATCAAGGATTTCATTTAAATCAACGGTTTCGTACTGTCCAATTGCAATCACATGGTCACCAACACGATATTCCTTCAGGTCAGCGTTGACCGCTGCTTGAGCACTAAAAGTGGCTCCGGCAGATTTAGACTTAAAGAGCTCCATGCCATATTGCATCATGTCGATATCAAGAAATGCGCAGAGCTTTTCCGCTATCTCATGGTCGACAGGAGTCGTCGTGGGTGATTTGAGCAAAACGGTATCAGTGAGCAGGGCCGACAGCAAAATGCCCGCAATTTCACGCGGCATCTCAATACCTGTATCAAAAAAGCGCGTTGCAATAATCGTTGCTGTTGAGCCCACGGGTAAGTTTAAGAAAAGAATGGGGCCCGCCGACTGGATATCTCCCACGCGATGATGGTCGATTATTTCAACAACCGATGCGTTCTCAATACCTTCCGCAGACTGAGACACTTCGTTGTGGTCGACAAGCACCACGCGACGACGTCCTCCGCGCGCAACATCGGTACGGGTCAGTACTCCCATGCAGGTATGGTCATCGTCAACTACGACCAACTCGCGCTGGGCGCTCAAGGCGAGCGCGTCTTGAGCATCGCTCAAAAGCATTTCAGGAGTGGTAAGCGTTAGCTCGGTATCCATGATATTGCTCACGGCCTGCGCAAGTGATGAGCGACGAGCCGCGACGTATGATGAAATGTTGGTCAGAATGACCGCTGCGTCTTTTTGACGCGCGAGCTCAAGCACGCTTTCATCAGGTTTAATGCCGAGCGTAATAATGAGAACACTCGCTCCCGCCTCAAGGGCCATAGGCTGGGTGCGCTTGCGATTGCCCAAAATGAGCACATCGCCAGGCTCAATCACTTCTACAGCTGTTTCTGGCTCGGCGGCAGCGATATGCACACGGCCATCAACGATGCGGCTGCTATCGCCCACGAGAATCTCGCCATCTACAACCTGAGCAAGTTGTTCAAGCGTAACGGGAATTTCATCGAATCCCGCTATCTGCGTTTCCTCAAGATAGCGCATCGCGAGGCTGCGCTCACTTAAAAGACCAAGCACATGCTCGTCGGCATCAACAACAGGCAGCGCGCGCAAATCGTTATCGCGCATAATGCGACCCGCCTCAAGCATTGAACGGTCATTTTGAATTTTAATAACGTCACTCGACATAACATCGCCTACACGCGGATGAATATGCGAAATCTCGTCCGGAAGTGTTGCTCCCCAACGCTCAAAGGCCCAAACTGTTTCACGAGGCGCAGGTCCGAGGCGAGCAGGAATGTAGTCATTTTCCGCATCGGTCACGTTCTTGAAATAAGCATAAGCAACCGCTGAGCAAATTGAGTCATTATCAGGATGACGATGACCAAATACATAGACTGGTTTCACGGGTATCCTTTTCGGTAGGCAATATGTCGCGGACGCCAATAAAAACGTCCTTATTGTATTTTAACTATTGGAGCATAACCTACCAACAGTTTTTTTCGTTTTGATTGACCATCGAAGTCAATTTCTATTGAATCGCCCGAAATAACCGCGACAGTCCCTCGACCAAACGTCTTATGGTCGATGCGATCACCGACGGCAAACGTGGTTTCAGTGCCTTTCTTTTTCTTTGCGGAAGCGCCACCTGCTCCGTACACGCGGCCAAGATCTTTATCGCGCGCAGGGTCATATCCGCCGAAAATATCACTACCACCGAGATAGCGCGGCGCACCGTGCGCCGATACGCCATGGCGGTCTCCCCGCTTATCATGGCCAAAACCGCTGTAATCTTTTGAGCCGACGCTCGAAGCATCGACCAGTTCGGAGGGGATTTCTTCAATAAAGCGGCTGGGCGCGTTATAGTTCGTCGTGCCAAATGACATACGCGAAGTCGCATAGGTGAGATACAACAGTTTGCGCGCACGCGTTACCGCAACGTACATCAAACGGCGCTCCTCCTCGATACCCGACTCGCTAAAGATTGAGTTTTGATGAGGGAAGATGTTTTCCTCAAGACCCGCGACAAATACGATGGGGTATTCAAGCCCCTTTGCGGTGTGCACCGTCATGAGGGTAATCGAGTCATCGCTTGCATTCACTGAGTCGAGGTCACTACGGAGCGCCAGCCATTCCATAAACGACTCCAGCGTGTTTTCTTCCTCGTCATGAGAATCAGCAAAATCAGCAACAACGCTCAAGAACTCGCGGATATTTTCAACGCGCGCCTGCGCTTCATCAGTACGCTGAATTTCGAGAGCATGAATGAGCCCCGACTTGTCGATAATCATATCGACCAAATCAAGCAAATCGCCCTTCATCGCACGCATCGCGTCAAGCATCTGGGCAAAGTCATCCAGCGAGCCGATGGCTCCTGAGCGCAGCTCACCCAGCTCAACCGCAAGGCGGGTGGCTTGGTCAAAAGTAATGTCATGGTCATACGAAAGATTAGAGACGTAATCGACAGTCGTCTTGCCGAGTGAGCGCTTAGGCGTATTGATGATGCGCTTGAGTGAAATATCATCAGCTGGATTTACGACTGCCTTGAGGTAGGCCATAACATCGCGAATTTCTGCACGCTCAAAGAACTTTGTGCCACCAACAAGACGATACGGTATGCCCGCGCGCAAGAACGCGTCTTCCAGGTTTCGCGACTGCGCGTTCGTGCGGTAAAAGACGGCGCAATCGTTGTAAAGGTACTCGCCCTTAGCCGTCAGTCGGTCAATCTCGCCCGCAATATAGTGTGCTTCATCTTTTTCTGAGGTCGCCAAATAGAGTGCGATTTTTTCGCCAGCCGCTTCGTCAGTGAAGAGCTTTTTATCCTTGCGGCCCGCGTTGTTTGCCACAATTGCATTGGCAGCGTCCAAAATCGTTTGAGTTGAACGGTAATTCTGCTCGAGTTTCACCACGTGAGCTTCGGGATAGTCCTTCTCAAACTCGAGGATGTTGGTGATATCAGCGCCACGCCATGAATAAATTGACTGGTCGTCATCACCAACTACCATTAAGTTGCGCCAATAAGCCGCAAGCAAATTAGTGATGCGGTACTGAGCGTGGTTTGTATCTTGGTACTCATCAACGTGGATAAAGCGGAAGCGCTTTTGATACGACTCGAGTGTTGCGGGGTGCTCCACAAAAAGCTTCACCGTATTGAAAAGCAAATCATCAAAGTCCATCGCGTTCGCCGCAAAAAGACGACGTTGATACGCTGTGTATACCTGCGCGGTAATTTTCTCGGGAGGCGTTGAAGCAAGTGCCTCATATTCTTTGGGCGATTGCAATTCATTTTTAGCGCTCGAAATACGATTGCGGATGCTGTTTATCGACCAACTTTTTTCATCGATATGCTGCACTTGCATAATCTCTTTCACAAGGCGCTTTGAATCATCATCGTCATAAATTGTGAAGTTGTGCGTATAGCCAATTTGGTCGGCATGCGCGCGCAGAATACGCACACACATCGCGTGAAAAGTTGCGACCCACATGCCTGATGCGGTGCCGCCAATCTGTTTGGCGAGACGACTGCGCATCTCTCCTGCCGCCTTGTTGGTGAAGGTAATTGCCAGAATTTCATAGGGTTGTACACCCTCATCAGCAATGAGATGAGCAATACGGTGAGTGAGCACGCGCGTCTTGCCCGAACCCGCTCCCGCTAAAACAAGAAGCGGCCCCTCAGTGGTCATGACCGCTTCTTGTTGTGGTGGATTTAATGATGAAATATCAATCAAAATAACTCCCATAGCATTACGTTCTTTTAGTCTTTACTATGGTACACAAATTACGAACGCCTCGCCGCTCTTTAGACCAGCTTACGCAAAAAATTTTCGTGCAGTCTCATATCATCACCAAGTTCAGGGTGAAACGCGTAGGCCACTTGATTGCCGCTTTGGGCAGCGACAATACGACCATCAAAACGAGCAAGCACCCTCACGCCTTCTCCCACCTGAGAAATATAGGGCGCACGAATGAAACGAGCTTTAAAGTTGAGCACCTCTCCCACATCGAATGTTGCCGTAAAACTTCCCAATTGTCTTCCGTAACCGTTGCGGACAACGGTAATCGGCAGCGTTGAGAAGTGAGCCTGTGGTTCATTTTCTATATGTTGTGCAAGCAAAATCATGCCTGCGCATGTTCCCATAACAGGAAGGTCATTTTCAATGAGCGTTCTCAAGGTATCGAACATGCCGAGTTGATGCAAAAGAAGACTCTGAGCAGTCGACTCACCACCCGGCAAAATCAACCCATCAAACTTTTTCTCAAGATCTTCAGCGCACCGAATCTCAAATGTTTCTGCCCCTAGTTCCTGGCATATGCGCATATGCTCAATAAATGCACCTTGAACAGCTAAGACTCCAACGCGCATTACTCTCCACGCTCCGCCATGAGTAACTCAATTTCATGCTCGTTAATACCAACCATAGCTTCGCCAAGATTGGTCGAGAGCTTTGCAACAAGTTCGGCATCCAAATAGTTGCTCACGGCCTGAACAATAGCATTCGCACGCTGAGCAGGATTGCCTGACTTGAATATTCCCGATCCAACAAAGACGCCTTCAGCACCAAGTTGCATCATCAACGCGGCGTCAGCAGGCGTCGCAATTCCGCCCGCAGCAAAATTTACCACAGGCAATTTCCCGTGATGGTGTACATAGCGAACCAAATCAACCGGCGCCTGAAGCTCTTTAGCAACCGTATAAAGTTCATCTTCGCGCATAGCTTTGATACAAGCCATTTCCTTATTGATCATGCGCATATGGCGCACAGCCTGAATGACATCGCCTGTACCTGGTTCACCTTTTGTGCGAATCATCGTCGCGCCTTCTGAAATCCGTCGCAGGGCTTCTCCCAGATTTTTCGCTCCACAGACAAAGGGAATATCAAAAGCCAACTTATCAATATGATGAGTGTCGTCAGCGGGAGAAAGCACCTCAGACTCATCAATGTAGTCTATTTCGAGCGCTTGCAAAATCTGAGCCTCCGCAAAATGCCCAATTCGGCACTTTGCCATGACGGGAATACTTACCGCGTCTTGAATACCTCGAATCATTGCGGGGTCGCTCATACGAGAAACGCCGCCAGCAGCGCGAATATCTGCAGGAATACGCTCGAGTGCCATAACCGCACAGGCCCCCGCCTCTTCCGCAATTTTTGCCTGTTCTGGAGTCGTAACGTCCATAATGACGCCACCTTTAAGCATTTGCGCGAGCTCACGATTGAGCGAGACGCGATCCTCTTTAAGCGTTGCAGCAACGGCACTTGTAGCCGCTTTTGCTGAAGTTGAACTGGACATCTTATACCTTCTTCCCTCAAATAACTTGACTTAATTGTTCTCTGTTTTACGATTATAAAAAGTTGTGAACATATCAAAATAACCAAAACACAATAATTTGATAAGGTCAGAAATGCTTACATACACATTTGATAATCGCGGCACACTGAGTCTTTACGAGTTTCTCTATACCCGCATCAGGGAAGACATCCTGGCAGGAACGCTGCGCTTTGGCGAGAAAATGCCCTCAAAGCGTGCGTTCGCCCACCACTTGGGCGTAAGCGTCATTACTGTTGAAAATGCTTATGAACAGCTCGTAGCAGAAGGCTACCTCGAAGCTCGAGCACGCCAGGGTTTCTTTGTTTGTTCTATTGCACAAACACATGCCAAAACACCAGAACATACTCTCAATAAACAAGACAGTTCAATCCCGCACAAAATGCCGAAGGCACACATAAGCACTGTCTTTCAATCAACAGAAACCCCGCTCGTTGCCGACCTCTCAAACAACGCTCTGGCTGGAGAACTCTTCCCTTACGCAACGTGGGCAAAAATCATGCGGAGCGAGTTAACCTACCATCAAAAAGAACTCACTCAGCGCAGCCCAAGCGGCGGAGTTTTACTGTTGCGTGAACAACTCGCCGCTCACCTCAAAGCCTATCGTGGAATGAACGTGCAACCTGAACAAATTATTGTAGGAGCTGGAAGCGAATATCTACACAGTCTTGTGGTTGCTCTTCTTGGGCGCACCAAGCGCTTTGCCGTAGAAGAACCAGGATATCGAACAGTCGCGCGCATTTATCAGTCGCAAGGAGTTCATTGCGAGCACATTCCCCTCGATGAACAGGGCCTTTGCATGAACGAACTTGAGCGTCGACACATCGATGTCATGCACGTGTCGCCCACTCATCACTTCCCCACAGGCACAACGATGAGCATTGGACGCCGCTTTGAACTCCTCTCTTGGGCAGGGGGCCATGAGGGACGCTACCTAATTGAAGATGACTACGATAGTGAGTTTCGTCTCAAGGGACGCCCGATTCCTGCGCTTGCGAGCATTGATAATCACGATCGCGTCATTTATCTCAACACTTTTACAAAAAGCCTATCGCCGACCATTCGCATCGGGTATCTTGTGCTTCCACAATCCCTCGTTTCCCTCTTCAATGAGCGGCTTGGATTCCTGTCAAATACTGTTTCAAATTTTGAACAGTATACCCTTGCAGAGTTTTTGCGTCAGGGTTTCTTTGAGCGTCACATTAACCGCATGAGAACGACGTACGCCACCCGTCGCGACGTCGTATTAGACTCTTTGAAAACGGGAACTCTCTCCCAACGTGCCACCATTATCGAAGAAAACGCTGGTCTTCACTTTCTTCTCCACATTGCGGGCGACTTTAGGGATGAGGATCTCCAAGAAATTTTACACAACAAAGGCCTGAGGCTTTCGCCTTTGAGCGTGTATTATCACGAAAAGAAAAACGCGCCCGCGCATACCTATCTCATTAATTATTCATCCCTCAGCGAAGAAAGTATTGAGCCCGCCTTCGCCTTGCTTGCTCAAGCGGTTATCGAGGCAGAAGCGCGGGGATAATCTGTTCTTAAGAAGAACAGGAGTTATCATGAACGCATCACCTTTCGATAAAAAAAGAGAGCATGTTGCTTCGGGCGGTTGTAGCGCGCTTTCTTATGAAACGCGCGATGGTAAACATCTTTTCGCACGTAACTATGATTGTCCTTCTGCACAAGGTGCCTCTGTCATTTTTATTCCGAGAAATCTTGAAATCCCCCTTTTGCAGCACAAAATCAACGCAGCTACCATGACTACACGCCTTGCATGCTTAGGGATGGGGTGCATAGACTTTGCGGCACCCTTACTCTTTGATGGCGTCAACGAAAAAGGCCTTTGTGGTGGAATGCTGCACTATTCGCACTCTTCAGATTCCGAGCCCGTCGAACTTGCCAGCCATTCAATCAATTCTTCCTTTTATCTTACGGCGCTTCTTTCGAGCTGCGGATCAGTTGAGGACGCAGTAACTTTTGTCCGTGAACACGCGCTCTCAAAAGAAGAACTTATTGTGGGCTTGCCCACACAGTATCATTATTTTTTGACAGACAGCACAGGAGAAGCGCTCATCATTGAGCCCGATGAGCAGGGGCTCAATGTCTTCCGTCACAGTATTGGCGTACTGACAAATGCTCCCAGTTATTCGTGGCATCTTATCAATTTGCGTAACTATCTCACGGTGCGGTCAAGCCAACCAATGCCCCAAAAGATATTGGGGGACAATTTAAAACCGCTCAGCGTTGGGGCTGGCGGTCTAGGGCTCCCTGGAGACTTTACGTCTCCTTCACGCTTTGTGCGCCTTGCCTTTGCGAAAGACGCGCTTCCCGAAGCAAAAGATGAGCGCGACGGTGTGACCAAGGTAATGAGTGCACTGGGTTGCGTCACCATTCCTCAAGGATTTACGCATAACGGCGAGGGTTTCATCGAAGAAACGCTCTATTCTGCAGCCATGTGTTCAGAGTCGAAAAAATACTATGTAACGCTCTTTTCAAATCGTCGACTCACTTCTTATAGCCTCGATGTAGAGTTAAAAGGTCACGAAATCAAACAGTTTACTCTCCCGCTGACGCAAGATATCGCAATGGGCAATTTTTAAGATAAAGTGTGTGCGAGTTGCTTGATATTGCGTTCAATATCTTCGATACACTCCACGAAAACGTCATCATCTTGGCCAGTTGGATCTTCAAGACCCCAATCTAGCCGTATGGGCGCAGGAATTGAGGGACACTCAACGTTGCATCCCATCGTAATCACTACGTCAATTGGCTCAGGAAGGCTGCTTAAGAGTTTCGGATGTTGATCTAATGCCATGTCGATGCCGTAGCGCTGGCGCACCAATCGAATAGCATCTTCATTAAGGTCAGAACTCGGTGCAGTACCCGCCGAAAAACTTTCAAAAATGTCAGAAGCAAAATGTTTGCCCAACGCTTCAGCAATTTGGCTTCGACATGAATTATGTACGCAAACAAACGCGACTTTTGGTTTTTGAAAGTTTTCCATGCAATCTTCCCATCACGTTCAATAAAAAACAGCATACAAACTTGTGACACTTACGCCTGAGCAGCTTCAATAAGAGCTTTCGCTTCGCTTGGTTTAAGCACCTTACCATAAGAGACAACTTTGTTGTCAATGACGAGAGCGGGTGTGCTCATGACGCCATAGGCAGCTATCTGCGCGAAATCAGTTACGTGATCGACCTCTACAGGCAAGCCCAACTCGGCAAGCGCTTCTTTGGTAGCCGCCTCCAGGGCATTGCACTTCTTACATCCTGAACCCAAGATTTTGATATCCATGTAAATCCTCCCGTACGTGTTGACGATTTATACAAACAAATATTGAAACGCGTTGAAGGCATAACCCACGATGATAATGCCCACAGTGCATATTGCTACAAATACCGCCAGCAGTTTTGGCTTGACCGCTTTGCGCAACATAATTATCGAAGGAAGGCTGAGCGTTGTCACAGCCATCATAAAACTCAAGATAGTACCAAGTTGCGCGCCTTTACCAAGGAGCGCCTCAGCCACAGGAATTGTGCCGAAAATATCAGCATACATCGGCACACCTATGAGTGTTGCGAGCACAACACCGAAGGGATTTTTACTGCCCAATACGGTTGCGACCCACGTCTCAGGAATCCAATTGTGAATGAGCGCGCCAATCCCCACACCAACTAGAATGTAGGGAAACACCTTCTTAAACGTTGAGGTCATCTGGTCAGCCGCATAAGCGAGACGATCTTTGCGCGTAAGGGTCGGCGCGTCGATATCAACCGCCTGAGCATCACGGATGAAATCCTCAACCTGATCCTCCCAGTGCAACTTCTCAATGAGCGTGCCACCAACAACCGCGATAACAAGACCCATAATCACGTAGACAATCGCGACCTTCGCACCAAAAATACTCATGAGCAAAATGAGCGAACCAATATCAACCATCGGCGACGATATCAGAAATGAGAACGTCACGCCAAGGGGAAGGCCCGCACTGGTAAATCCAATGAAAAGAGGAATAGACGAACAGGAACAAAACGGCGTGACCGTTCCCAAAAGCGCCGCGACCATATTTGCGCCAATACCATCAAAGCGCCCCATAATTTTTTTGCTGCGCTCTGGCGGAAAGTAACTTTGGATAAACGAAATGATAAAGATTAAGAAGCAGAGCAGGATCGTGATTTTAATGACGTCATAGACGAAGAACTGCGCGCTTCCACCCAGCCGCGTCGTAATATCAAGGCCGGCAGCATCAAGAAGTCTGCCCACGAGCGCATTGAGCCATTTCATGGCGAGTACTTGGTTTTGAATGAAATCCCACACCATTAGCAACCACACTCTTTCTGAGTGGCTGCGTCACAGGTAAGTCCGGTGATGAAATCACGATACGCGCTCAATGTTGAGCAATTTAAGGAGTAGTGAGTCCACTTGCCCTCTTTACGCTCATTAACCAAGGCGCATTCACGCAAAATTCTCATATGGTGTGAAAGCGTCGGCTGTGTGATTTCGAATTTTTCAAGCATTTTACAAGCGCATTTCTCGCCCGTAGAGAGAAGCTCGATAATTTGTAATCGATTTGAATCCCCCAGCGCCTTACAGATAAGCGCCACGTCAGTTGCCTTCATAGTTCTCCTTACATTGATAGTTGTCTATACAACAATATATTACATATAGATATTCGTCAATATAAAAACTCGTCTATCTAGGTGAGCAGTTCGCATGAAATCCTCAGGCTATAGTGTAAATTTTTTACATCTACCATTGCCGCGTGTGCAGGTCCCTTGATACTATGTAATGCGGAGGCACAATGATTCGAATTGCTTTATGCGATGACGATGCTCGTTGTCTGAGAGATACCCAAAGATTCATCACCACGTGGCTAAGCACGAACAACGTGCACGCCGAAGTTTCCACCTTTAGTGATGGAGACTTGCTCCTTTGCGCCTTTCAAGCCAAGCCCTTCGATATTATCTTTCTCGATATCGTTATGCCTCTCTTGAACGGCATTGATACGGCTCAAGATTTACGCTCAATGAGCACAGCCTGCAAAATTGTCTTTCTTTCTTCGTCCAAAGATTTCGCGGTTGAATCATATACAGTCAAAGCAAGCAACTATCTTGTAAAGCCGCCCAGCTTTGAGCACATCAGTGCTGCGCTTGAAGAATGTATTGCTGATGTCGAATCTGAAGACTACGGCATAATTGTGAAAGCTGGAAACGGCTTCCAACAGTTGCCTCTTAAAAACATTGAATACATTGAAGCACATAATAAACATGTAAAGTTTTATATGGATGACGCTCGGAGTTTCGAAGTTCCCGAACCGCTCTGTGCGCTTGAAGCACAACTCCTCACACAAGAGAGATTTTTCAAAACTCACCGCAGCTATATTGTGTCGATTCCCCATGTCGACTTTTTTGATATGACAAAAATTATTACCAAGTCAGGCAATGCCGTTCATATCGCACGCGGCATGGGCAAACAATTTCACGATGCGTATTTTTCGTACATGTTCCAGCTAGAAAAATGCCTCAAATGCTAGCCTCTTCACTCAATATTATTGATGCCTTCTCACTCATTCTTTTCGGCGTGGGAATATCAGCTGCCTTTTTGGGAGTAAAGGCCTCACGGAAAAATTCAGCCCTGCTTGTTGGCGCAATCGTTGTGCTCGTAGTGTCCCAGTATTTTGTCTGGCACTTTGGCTCGGTTTCAATGATGCGCCGCACGTATCCCCTTTTCGTACACCTCCCGCTGACTCTTTTTTATGTGTGCTTTTTCAAAAAACGCACTCTGTCTTCTCTCTTGGCCGTCATCACCGCATATTTGTGTTGTCAGGTCAGCAAATGGCTTGCCCTAGCGCTTCTCGCACTCCCGGGAGAATTTCTCCCCTATGAGTTTTATCACACGCTCTTCCTTATCGTGACAAGTGTTCTTATCATCCGCTTTGCCGCAAACTCTGTCGCGGAAATTTTTCATAAACCTACGCGCGCGCTGCTCATTTTTGGAGCATTGCCCATGGTTTATTACATCTTTGATTACGCTAGCACCGTCTTTTCGCAGGCGCTCTATAAAAATGTTGTACTTGTATCAGAATTCATGCCGTTCACTCTCGCCGTAGCTTACTTGGCGTTTTGCGTTATCTATTACCGCCAATATGAGCAGGCAAACGAGGCAAAACAGCGCACTGCCCTTCTTGAAATGCAGAAGCAGCAATCTATTCGCAATGTTGAAACTATGCAACAAAGTGAGCGAGAAATTGCCCTTCTGCGTCATGATATGCGTCACTATCTCGATGGAATCGCTGCGTTTATTGAAGCGGATAATTCGGAAGCGGCGCTCAAGTATATGGACCGCCTCGAAGAGAGAATCGACTCGACAAAAATTATTCAGTATTGCACCAATGAGCTCATAAATACGGTGCTCGCAACTTACGAAGCGCGCATGAAGGAACACCATATCGAGTTTGACTGCATTGCGAAAGTCGGAGCGGTTTTACCCTGTTCAGAAATCGACTTCACTTCGTTGCTCGCAAACGCGCTTGAAAATGCACTGAAAGCAACGATTCACTATTACGAAGTTGAGCGCACCTCCCAAACACCAGCGAAGGGAGAACCCAACTACGCTGGTCATAAACCCGAGCACGGCCCTTGCTCAATCTGTCTGCGTCTCGAAATGAGTGACCACAAACTGCTCATGTCCCTAACGAATCCCTTCACGGGCGACATTCGTTTCAAGGATGGTGTGCCTACCTCCAAAGAAAAAGGACATGGGTTGGGCACCGAAAGTATCATTTACGTGGCAAGCAAACTCAAAGGAAATTGCCAGTACAGCACTCATAATGATATCTTCACCTTGCGGGTAGTCGTATAGTAGAACTATCCCATTTCAAATTTCACTCGCCCTAGGAGAATTATGTCTGCCACACCAGATAAACAGCCCACCGCAAAAAGAACTCTCCAGAGATACTGGAGTGTTACAAAAACACAATGGCCGATTTTTTCCCTCGGCATCCTTGCGACTATGGGTTTTGTCTTTTTCCTCTCATACGGAAACCCCTACCTCATCGGCAAGGTAGTCGATAAGGTAACCCAGGGCCCCATCGCCAAAGACCAGGTCTTTTCAACCTTTGGATGGCTTATCGCAGGGCTTATTGCCACCAATATTCTTGGACAGTTCTGCAGTAAATTGCAAGACTACTGTGCATGGAAGTTCGAAATCCGAGCAAGTTATGAGCTTTCAAACATTGTTTTTAATACGCTCTCAAACCAATCAATGAGTTTTCATTCAAACCGTTTTGGAGGCTCGCTTGTAAGCCAAACCGCAAAATTTCTCTCAGGATACGAAACGCTTGGCGACAGTTTCATCTACGCTATGGTGCCCATCACCTGCTCGGCAATCTTCACCATAACTATGCTCGCATCACGAGTGCCCTATTACGTTCTTTGCTTAGCCATTCTGCTTGTCATTTACGTTTTTGCGGCATACAAGCTATTTCGCCGTATCCTACCCTTGAATGCTGAAGCCTCCGCTGCCCACAATGTGCGCTCGGGAGAACTGGCTGATGCCATTACCAATATTCTTGCCGTAAAAACACACGGCCAAGAAAATTATGAGCGTGCCCTCTTCGATGATGCGAGCAAAAACGTCGTTGAAGCAGAATCAAAGCGCATGCGCTCCTCTATTGAGCGTGGAGCTGC
>CALLZE010000058.1 GCA_937858655.1 uncultured Coriobacteriales bacterium | reverse complement strand
TGTAAACAACGTGGATCTTGCTTGCCTCGGCAATTTTCAAGCGGAGAGCGCGCGTTTTATCGGCATTACACGTTGCAATAAACGCGGCGGTACGGGGCAGTAGCATCTTTTCGAGCGTCATTTTGACGGGAGAAAGCATCCCCTTATCCACGTGAATACCGTGGAATGTGTAGACGACGCGTTGTGCCGCTTTTTCATCTGCGCGACGCGCAAAAAGCGCCGCTCGATGGCCATGCGCGTGCACAATATCAGGCTCGAACTCAGCAATCGCGCGTCGCACCATTGAAGTACGAGGCGCAGCGACACCATGATCGATGGGAGCGGGATAAAATGCCACATGTAACTCATGCGCGAGTGCTTCGAGGTCGCCGCCTTCAGGGGCAACAAGTGCAAGCTCAATGCCGCGCAGAGACATTTCGCGCAAACAATCCGCGACATGCTTTTCTCCTCCGCCGGTAATTGAATTGGCGGCCGCGATATGCATTACCTTCATTGCAGGCTACTTTCCACTATCCGCATGCTTACTCTAGCGCCCCATTTTTCTAATAAATCGCTCAGCGCACTCTTCAGAAAATACCCGATAAAGCACTTTGCGAAGCGCGATATTTTTCTTTAAGTGAGCAATCTTTTGGGCGATTGCTTCTTGCTCATGCTCACGCAGTTCGAACTCTTGCTGAAGAAGTTCGAAGTTGCGCAACTCTTCTGTGCGCATCATAAGCGCCTTATTAGATTTCTGCTTAGCACTGCGACGATGCACAGCCGTAGGCAGAGGCGCATAAGCATGTTCAAACCTCCCTGCAAGCGTTGACAAGAAAAAGTAATAATCCTCAGCAAACATATCCTCACGGAAGCCCTTGACGACGTCAAACACTTCGCGCGTGAACGCAGCCCCCACCGCAAAAAAGCACTGATCAATAAGTTGCGTCAGCGTACACGAATCATCCAAGCAGGGTGTCTGCTCATAGACGAGCGTTTTGATGCCGTCTTCGAGATAGAATCCATTGGTCGTAATAAGTTCGGCATTGGGGTGCGCGTGCAGAGTGTTTGCAATATTTTCGAGATGGTGCTCAAGCAAGAGATCATCGGCTGAAACCATAACAATCCACGGCGTATGGGAAGCGGCAATAGCCGCATTGTACGCAGCGGCTGTACCCGCATTTTTCTGGCTCACTACGCGCAACGAACTATGCATCTGCTGATAGCGTTGAAGCACCGCAGGCGTTTCGTCGATTGAACCGTCGTCAGTCACTATGACCTCAATAGGCGCAAGCGTTTGCGCGAATACGGAATCAAGCGTATCAGCGAGAGTGTCTTGCGCATTGTAGGCTGGTATGACAACAGTTAACTCAGGATTCATTGCTCAACACCTCCTGATACCACGCGATAAACTGCGAAGCGATGGCCTCGGGAGCAAAATGCTCGACCGCGTATGCGTGCAAAGTCTCAGGTTGAAATGAATCATACGAGAGAGCCATCTGCCCCCACGCGCGGGCAAAAGCCGCCACCGACATATTCGCGCTCG
>CALLZE010000057.1 GCA_937858655.1 uncultured Coriobacteriales bacterium | reverse complement strand
AGAAGTGGAGAAATAAAGAGCGTGATATGTGCATTTTTATTCGTCGCGGCGAGCGCGGCAAGGCGAGATAGCGCCTGTCGTTGAGCCTCTGGGGTCCCCTCAGAAGGGTCTACAACAAAGATACCTTGAGCGTTGCGCAGTGGCATTGATGTGAAGTGGAGAGCGCATGCCCACTTGGTTGGTTCGCGCGCTTCATCATAGATATATTGCGTGCTGTAAAGCGAAGCGGTTTCGCGGTCGGTGCCGTTTGATACCGTTACCTCAACAGCGATGGTGTAAGTGCCTTCGTAGAGCGCAAGCCCTGTGAGGTCTCGGTTAAATGCCTCGAAATAACTTTTCGGAGCTTTCTTTTTTTCAGTTTTCTTATTGAGATTATTGAGGTAGCGTGTGCGTCGATATACAAGAGAGCCGCTGTCGCGGCGCACTTCAAAGCGAATTTGAGCTGACTTTGCGGCGCTTGAAGGTTTGACGGCAACGAGCCAGTTAAACGTTCCTGTCTGGGGGATGCTCGGTGTTGCGGTGGAAAGTGCAAACTCAGTGCCAGACAGCGAAAGCTTTTGGGGAGCGAGAAATTGAGCACTCACAGTTGTTGCTGCCGCAGTTTTCGCGGCGAAACTTGTGGGCACAGGCGAGGCGTAGGTTGCTTGAGCGGGAGAGAGAGGCGCGAAAAAATACGCACTGAAAAGCGCAATCACGGCAAAAGCGCATTTAACGAGCCGCCGATTACGGTGTATTTGAGTTTGCAAACTGAAATTCATACCTTTTATTATGCCATCTTTGTCTGCACTTTCGATATATGGGATAGAATAACAAGCGAAAAACATACAACGCTCATTCGAATTCTTAGGGAGTTTATATGCGCATTTTGGTTACGGGTGGAGCAGGATTTATCGGCAGCACACTGGTGTATCAACTGGTTGTTCTGGATGGAGAAGTTCTGGTAATCGATGATCTCTCAACGGGCGATTTTGCGAATGTTGACCCGCGGGCTGAATTTCGAAAAATCGATGTGACTTCGCCCGAATTTATTGAGGCGGCCAAGAAATTTAATCCTGACGTTATTGTGCACCTCGCCGCTCAGGCAAGCGTTGCTGAGTCCACTAAGAACCCTGACGAGACATTTCGCGTTAACGTCGGAGGAACGCGCAATGTGATTGAAGCCGCTAAGGCAACTGACTGTCAGCGTGTCGTTTTTGCCTCAACGGCGGCCGTCTATGGTGACCCTGAGCGCCTTCCTCTCCAGGAGGGTGATCCAAAAAAGCCCATCAATCCTTATGGGCAGTCAAAACTCGACGCGGAAAAACTCATTGATGATGAGTTGCGCCCCGCGGGCATTGATTTTGCGATTTTGCGCTTTGCTAATGTGTATGGTCCACGTCAGGGCCTGCAAGGTGAAGGTGGCGTTATTTCGGCGTTCGCCCAAGCTCTCGCGCAAGGTGATACTCCTTTCATCGAGGGTGACGGAAAGCAAACGCGCGATTTCATTTATGTTTCAGATATCGTTTTTGGTCTCATTAGCGTCATCGGTGGTGACATTGATTTTGCCGGCGACCCGCAAACCCAGGAAGATCCGGGCCGTTATAATTTGGGCACGGGTACCTCAACAAGTATTGCCGAAGTGGGCGCAAGTTTTAGAATGGCTGCCCAGTTCTTTGGCAAATATGGCAAAGCACCTGCGCGTGAAGGCGACATAAAAGAATCTGTACTCGATTTTACGAGAGCTCGTCAGACCTTTGAATTTTTGCCTGATGTAGATTTCAACACAGGCGTTGAATCGACGTATAACTGGTTTAAGGCGCGCTATGAGAGCGAGCACCCCGAAGCAGTGCATGATGACGAATTCCTCATCTAATATATATGAGCACTCTGAGGCATTGCGCAAAAAAGCGCTTGCAGAGTTGGGTGCTTTCGAACTTGACTTAGGGCCCGTGGGCCAAACCAGCTCGGTTGAGTTACTGTTTATCATGAACCGTAAACAGAGCGAGTTGAGCAACGAACTGCGCGCGGCGCTTGAAGGGGCAGCCTCTGGCCTCAACTATCCAAAAACTCAGTATGGCATTCTCTCAATTTCTGATCTCAAAGATCGTCTTGAACAGGCGCAAAACGCGCTCACTCTTCCCGAGGCTATCGACCTGTACGTTGAAGTTCTCGACCCTGAAGCGGTTGTTGTTCTTGAGGCCTCAATTCTGGAATTGTGGCCACGGGATTATGAGGTAGAGAAAGCTCACGAGCAAGGGGCAGGGCGCATGCAGAAATTTGCCTACTCGAATATGCGTGTGGTTGCCATGGTGAGTGATTTTTTCGCGTGTTTTAGTGATCCTGAACTTAAACGGCTTGCATGGGCACAAATGCTGCCTGCATCTCATGCCCCCATTTTTTAAAAACTTAAGACACCTTTAGATTTCTTGAGTCTAGTGGGGTATATCCTCATTGCATTCTTTGTATGCTTTTATCAGGTGGTCGATGGAAGGCTCTTCATAAAATTTCCATTTACAGATAACTTGACAATAGCACACTCAGATTTTAATATGGTGGCATAAACAAGTTACAGATGTGATGCAGCGGCTCTTAAGAGGCACCTCTTAAAAATCCACAAGCCGTTGCCACTAAGAAAAGGAGAGATGCAATTATGGGTAAAGTGCTTGGTATTGACCTCGGTACCACAAACTCAGCAATGGCAATTATTGAAGGCGGCGAGCCAACAGTCATCATCAATGTAGAAGGTGACCGTACGACTCCATCGGTTGTTGCTTTTAAGAAAGATGGCGAGCGCCTTGTTGGTAAGCCTGCCAAGAACCAGGCGGTAACCAATCCAGAGAACACGATTAGCTCAGTAAAGCGCTTTATGGGACGTCAGTTCGATGAAGTTAAATCAGAGATTCAAACTGTAAGTTATGACGTTGTTTCTGGTAAAGGTGGCCGTGTTGAGATTCGCGTTGAGGGTAAAAACTACACCCCAGAAGAGATCAGCGCAATGACCCTTCAGAAACTTAAGGCAGATGCAGAGAAGTATCTTGGCGAGAAAATCACCGAGGCAGTAATTACTGTTCCTGCTTACTTTAACGACGCTCAGCGTCAGGCAACGAAAGATGCGGGTAAAATTGCGGGCCTTGATGTAAAGCGTATTATCAACGAGCCAACCGCGGCAGCACTTGCTTATGGCCTCGATAAGTCAGATAAAGAGCAGAAAGTTCTTATCTTCGACCTCGGTGGCGGTACGTTCGACGTTTCAGTTCTCGAGTTGGGTGACAATGTTGTTGAAGTTCTTTCAACCTCAGGCGATAACCACCTTGGTGGCGACGACTGGGACAAGAAAGTCATCGACTGGATGGCGGATAAGTTTAAGTCTGACAACGGCGTTGATCTTCGCAATGACAAGATGGCGCTTCAGCGTTTGAAAGAGGCGGCAGAGCGCGCGAAGATGGAACTTTCATCAGCGCAAGAGACCCACATTAACTTGCCCTTCATTACCGCTGACGCTTCAGGCCCAAAGCACCTTGATTTCACTTTGAGCCGCGCAGAGTTTGAGAAGATTACCTCTGATTTGCTTGAGCGCACAAAGAAGCCCGTTAAGCAGGCCATGAAAGACGCCGGCGTTTCGATGGGTGATATCGATGAGGTCATCCTTGTTGGTGGCTCAACTCGTATGCCTGCTGTTCAGGAACTTGTTAAGAAAGAGACTGGCAGGGATCCTCACATGGGAGTAAACCCAGACGAGGTTGTTGCTCTCGGCGCTTCAGTACAGGGTGGCGTTCTTTCAGGCGACTTTGGCAAGGGCGATATTTTGCTCCTCGATGTTACGCCTCTTTCACTCGGTGTTGAGACAATGGGTGGAATTATGACGCGTATGATTGAGCGCAATACCACTATCCCAACGCGCAAGACTGAGGTGTACACAACCGCTGTTGATAATCAGCCTTCTGTAGAGATTCATGTTCTCCAAGGTGAGCGCGAGATGGCTGCTGATAACAAGACATTAGGTAAGTTTAGCTTGAGCAATATCCCACCAGCGCGTCGTGGTATTCCACAAATCGAGGTAACCTTCGATATCGACGCAAACGGTATCGTTAACGTTTCTGCGAAGGACCGCGGAACTGGCCAAGAGCAGAAGATTACCATCACAGGCTCAACCACGCTTTCTGATCAGGAAGTAGAGAAGATGGTCAACGATGCAGAGCTTCACGCTGACGAGGACCAGAAAAAGAAAGAGACAATCGAAGCTCGCAATATGGCAGATAGCCTTGTATACCAGACCGAAAAGACGCTCGATGAGTTGGGCGACAAGGTTCCTGCAGAGACGAAGTCTGAGGTAGAGACCGCGGCGGCTGAACTTAAGACCGCTCTTGAAGGCGATGATATCGACGACATCAGGGCAAAGACTGAGGCACTTCAGAACGCCGCCTATAAGCTTGCTGAGATTGCTTACAAGGACGCTGAGGCAGAAGCCGGCGAAGCTGAAGGCGCAAGTGCTTCAGCGGACGGTGCGGCTGACGTCGAGGAGGGCGATTTCGAGGTCGTCGATGACGATGAGTAGTTCAAAGAAGCATACTGAGGCACAGGGTGCGGAGCAATCCGCACCAGCCTCTCAGGCAGAGGCGTCTGCGCAAGAGCAAGAGTTTTCTCCCTTGGAAATTCTTGAGCAGGAAGTAGCGAAGTGGAAAGACCAGTTCGCGCGTGCGCAAGCAGAATTTGAGAATTCGCGGAAGCGTCTTGAGAATCGTCAGGCCGAAGCCGTTAAACAGGCAAGCGCTCGCGTAATCAAGAATATGATTCCTTCGCTTGATGATTTGGAGTATGCGGAAAAGCATGCAGCCGAGTCGGGTCGCGAAGCGGAGGCTAAGGGTATTCACGCGATAGCAGAAAAAATGCTCGGCGCGTTTATTAAAGAAGGCGTGTCGGTGATTAATCCGCTCGATGAGCCGTTTGATCACAACACCTGTAACGCGGTGCAAATGGTCACTGACGCGGAAAAGCCAGATCAGACCGTTGTGCAGGTTTTGCAAAAAGGTTATGAACTCAACGGTGTGGTACTGCGACCAGCGATGGTCATTGTATCAACCGGCGGGGCACCCGCAAAATAACACACACAAACAGGGCGCCGCTTGAGCGTCCTGTTTGTTATTCAGTGTAAGAAGGAGCGAGACGCATGGCGTCGAAAAACTATTACGACGTTCTCGGGGTAAGCAAAACTGCCTCTGAGGACGAAATTAAAAAAGCTTTTCGTAAGCTTGCGCGTAAGCACCATCCTGATGCGGGCGGAAGCGAAGAAAAGTTCAAAGAAATAAATGAAGCCTACGAGGTTTTATCGGATAAGAAAAAACGTGATCAATACGACCAGTATGGTCAGTATTTCGGGGAGCAAGGCCCCCCTCCTGGGTATGGCGCAGCAGGTGGAAGCGCTGGCGGCGGTTTTCCGGGTGGTGGCTTTGGTGGATATTCACAAGGCGGACAGCAAGTTGATTTTAATCTCGGCGATTTAGGCGACATCTTCGGATCGATGTTTGGAGGCGGCTCGCAAGGAGGTCGTTTCGGCGGATTTGGCGGCCGTGGCGGTAATGCTCCCATGCGTGGGCAAGATCTTCAGATTGAGACGACCATCACGTTTGAGCAGGCTTTTGCTGGTACGCAGCTTAATTTGAAAACTTCAAGCGGCCGTGAGCTTAAAGTCAATGTACCAGCAGGTGCAACTGACGGCGGTAAGCTTCGCTTCCGCGGTAAAGGTGAGCCTGGTGTTAATGGCGGCCCAGCCGGCGATGTATATGTCGTTACCAAAATTGCGCCTCATAAATACTACACGCGCGACAAAGCTAACGTTATCTTGACGTTGCCCCTCACGATTAGCGAGGCGGCATTGGGAACTACCGTAACCATTCCTGTTCCTGATGGCTCTAAGGCCAAGCTCAAGATTCCCGCGGGAACGCAAGAGGGCAAGATTTTCAGAATGAAAGGCAAGGGCGCGCCCAAGTTAAAAGGCAAGGATAACGGAGACCTTATGGTTAAGGCTCATATTGTTATCCCCACCTCGCTCACTAAGCAGCAAAAAGAACTGCTGGAAGACTTTGAAAACGCTCTTGGGGCAAAGCAGAATGGCGCGACACTTCGCAAGGATTTCAAGTAGCAAATTGCAGCCTGAATGCATGAGATATCTTACAATGGATAAGAGAAAAGTTTAAGGAGTGAATATGCGCAGAGATAAACATCGCCCGGTCTATATGATTGGTATCGCCGCCGAATTGGCAGGCGTTCATCCACAGACGCTGCGCATTTATGAGCGCAAACGTCTTGTTGAACCTCAACGCACCAGCGGCAATACGCGCTTGTATTCTGAGGCTGACATTGAGCGCCTGCGTTTGATTCAGCAGTTGACGCAAGATGAAGGCATAAATTTGGCGGGTGTCGTACGCATTTTGGAAGCCGAGGATGAGCGTGAGCGCCTTGAAAAAGAGCTCGATGATTTGCGGCAAGAGATGCGCGCGATGAAGCGCGAGGCAATCGAGCGCGAACTGCTTGATGCGCGGCGTACCGCAATTGTGCCAGTTTCGGGTCAACTCATTCAGTTTTATGATGACGAGGGGCTTTAGCCCCTCGTTTTTTATGTTACATCTCTCATAAATTTCTATTGCCAAGTAGAGATTGCGGTCGTCTCTCTCACGTCCTCGCTTCGCTGCGGAGTGTTCGCGAGACGCTCGCGCTCTCTTCTTTTCATTGAAGTATTGTCGGCGAAACATGAAAAACATGATTGCACCTAGAGGAAATCGTAGGTTCTTCTGTCTAAAAACGGTACTATTGTGCATTAGTTGAAAGGTGCGCCGTTTATGAAAGTACGCAAAGATTGGTTGTTGTTTATCGCTGGCATTGTGTGGCTTATTGCGGGCGGCAACATTATTCACATTGGATTGCAAGCAGCTCATGGAGTTTGGCACTTTGTGTCGCTCGCCGCCGCTGCGGTTGTATTCTGTCTCTTTTTCTTTCTCATTTTTGGCCGATTGGTTGGCAAGCATACCCACCGGATTTTGGGCTATCACGATGAGAAAGTTTGGGTGTTCAAATTTTTTGATATCAAGTCGTACATAATTATGGCCATCATGATGACGTTGGGCATCACTATTCGAAAATTCCATCTTATGCCTGAGCGCTATATTGCCATGTTTTATGCAGGCCTCGGCGCGGCATTGCTTGCTGCGGGTGCGGCCTTCCTCTATCAGTTCCTGAAAGTTGACCGCGGCCAGTTTAAACCTTTTGTAAAGGCTTAAATTGTAGTGCGGGAGTTACGTTATTTTTTGGTTTTGAGATAAACGCTTTCGATATTGCGCGCGAAACTCTCTTTTGAAACATTTTGTGCCGCGTTGAGCCCGTGCTCAATGCGGCACTTTCTATGTGCATCATCATTGAGAGTACGGTTCAGTTCGCTTTCGAATATCTTTTCGTCAGTAAAGAGCGTTCCGGACACACCGTCTTCAAGAATTCCATCAAAGCATGCGTTGTAGCGCACAACAAGCGGTACACCCGAGGCGAGCGCTTCGATAAAGGTGAGCCCTTGCGTTTCGGTGTGTGAGTTTCCGACGAGTACATCGGCGATACGATAGTAGTCGGGCACGCTACTCCAAGGCACTTCGCCCGTAAAGACGATCTGGCCAGCGAGCCCATAAGTATCGCGCAGCTTTTCAAGATTCTTGAGCGAGGGGCCTCCACCGACAACAAGGAAGCAACTCTCTTTGTGCGCTCGAAGATAGGGGGCAACCATTTCAAAAAGGTGGACAATTGATTTTTCGGGTGCCACACGCCCAAGCGAGAGAATGACATGTTTGAACCCGTCAATGCCGAGAGACTTCTTTAAGTCTGCTAGGCGCGGACGGTCACTTTCTGAAGGCATGTAAAAGCGGGCAAGGTCAACGCCGGTAGGCGCGACATCAATGGGAACCCCAACTTTATAGCGCACAAGCAAGTCTTTTGTTTTTTGTGTTGGGGCAACAATGCGCTCACAGCGCTCACAAACAAGACGCGTAAATTGACGCACGGCCACCTTGGCGGGCGCATCAAAAATCCTCAGCGCAACATAGTGCGTGTACTCTTCATACACGGTATGGTAGGTGTGGACGTGGGGTATATCGAATTTGCTGGCTGCTCTGAAACCAAAGCTGCCAACACCGAATTCGGTATGGGTGTGGACGATGTCGAGGTTGAGCGAGCGAATTTTGCGAATGAGCCCAATTTCAAGAGGCGTCGCCACGCGGCGCTCTGGCAGGACAACAAGCGGCATACTCGGGATGCGCACGATATGGTCATCATCGTCACTGGTGGCTGGGTGGCCCGGCGCAAAAACCCAAACCTCGTGGCCGAGGTCCTCAAGCCCCTCTTTGAGCATGAGTACTGATGAAACAACGCCGTTAATCTCAGGCGTGTATGTATCGCTAAAGAGTCCAATTCTCATGCCTCTATGGTATCACCCCTTCACTTCTCGGACAGGCTGCTGCACATTCTTTGCATAAAGTTCAAATATTTGCGACCTTTCACGCCTTAAATATCAAAATTATTTATACATAAAATAAACTTGTATTATTAAATGATGTTTCCTACAATGGGCGTGTTCAGGTATCGAGAGGGAGAAGGACGTTATGAAAAAGCACACTATACGAATTCTCGGAGGACTGGTCGTAAGCTTTGCTTTAGTTTTCGCGCTTACGGGCTGTGGCGCAAAAACTCAAGATACTAAGGCGCCAGCCCAAGAGCAGACAACAACGGCGAGCCAGCCAAATCGTGCTGATTTGCTTGTTACGGCGGATGAACTAGCCGCAAATCCAGACAACTATTTTGTTATCGACTGTCGTGACGCGAAGGCTTATGCTGCGGGTCACATTCCAGGAGCAATCAATTTACCTTGGCAGCCTCTGACCTCAGCGGCAAAGGGAGTAGCGGGCGATCCCGACTGGGCGACGCTTCTCCAGCCAGCCGAAATGGCTAAAGTGCTTGGCGCCGCTGGCGTTGACACGTCAAAGACGATTGTCCTTTATGCCGACCCTACCGGTTGGGGAGAAGACGGTCGCGTTATGTGGTCACTTGCTTCTGTAGGAATCACTGATACACGCTTGCTCGACGGCGGTTATCCCTACTATGCAGCTGCTGGAAACACAGTGACCAAAGAAGCGACGAAGGTTGCTGTTACCACGGTCGAGGTTTCAGATCAGCTCGATGCTGGCCTCAACGTTACGACCGACTATATCAATCAGAATTTGGGCAAATTGCTCATCATCGACGTGCGTAACAAAAAGGAATATGATGGCGCGACTGACTTTGGAGAGAAGCGCGGCGGGCATCTTCCTGGAGCTAAAAATGTTGAGTTCCCTACATTCTTTAAAGAGGATGGCACACTTAAAGACGCGGCCGAACTTGACACAATGTTTGCCAATGCCGGCGCCCAAAAGGATGTTGAGTTCGTAAACTACTGCACCAAGGGCATTCGTTCAGGCTACGCGACGATGGTTGCCCGTTGGCTTGGTTACAAAGAAGCGAAAAACTATGACGCTTCGTACTACGCGTGGGCTGGCGACGCAGCGCTCAAGCTCGAAAAATAAAATGAGTCTCAAGACTTCTCATAGATTTGCTGTAATAAGTACCGCAACAGTTGTTGTGGTACTTATTCTCTGCGCGCTGGGAGTTTTGTTTGTGCCTAGTGTAAACAAGACTGTCTCAGGGGCGCTGAGCATTTTGAAAACTGATAGCGCTCAGTCGGCCACATTGTTTATTAATTTGAAAGCGCAGCGCTCACCCTTGGCTGTGCTGCCCATGGCCTTGTGCGTGGTGTTGGTGCCAACGCTTCCCCTCGGGGGTTTGCTCACGGCTGCCCAAAATATGTTTGGCGCGGCATGGGGCACAGCGCTTGTGTGGTTAGGTCTTATGGCGGGCATGCTTAGCGCAACAGGACTGGTGTACCTCCTTATTGGCCAGCATGTATTGCGCTGGCGTCGCAAAAAGCATCTTTCATCCGAACCGACCAAGGCGAGCATTTTAATCGGTTTTGGCCTGCGTCTTATACCGGCTGTGCCGCAGGGTCTTGTTGCATACGGGTTCGGGGCAACGGCCTCGTCGCTATCGCACATACTTGCGGGGAGCGCGCTTGCAAGCACCATGCTCATTTTGGTCACGGCGGGCAACTCACCGCTTCTATGGTGGATTATGACGCTTGCGGGCTGTGCATTACTCGCGGGCACACTGTATTTAAAACGTGATACTTACTCAAGTACTGTTCTCACGCCCGAACGTAAGCGGATGCTTGTTATTGTGAGCGGCTTGGTTATTATTCTGGGCGCGATTTATTTTGCGGTGCCTAGTGTAAAAGACTGGGTTGATGCCGGAATCAATGTAACGCTTGGCAACCCTGCGGGCGTGGCCACATATTTGCGCGGCTTTGGGTTAATTGGTCCTATCGTAAGCTTCTTTTTGATGGTTTTGCAGTCGGTTGCCGCCCCGCTCCCCGCATTCGTTATTACCTTTGCAAACGGAATGATCTGGGGCTGGCTCTGGGGCGCACTTCTCTCGTGGACGTCGGCCATGGCAGGAGCGGCACTTTGTTTTTGGCTCGCACGCTTATTTGGCCGACCGCTGGTGGAAAAACTTGCAGGCGGTTCTTCCGCGCTCGAAATTTCAGATAAATTTTTTGACAAGTTTGGCAATAAGGCTGTTCTCATCGCGCGACTGCTTCCCTTTGTTTCGTTCGATATCATCAGCTACGGCGCGGGCCTGACTTCGATGGGCTTTGGGGAGTTTTTCTTAGCAACGGGCCTTGGGCAACTCCCTGCAACACTTGTGTACTCATACCTCGCCTCGGTGGGTGGCACAGCGACCTCAATCAAAATTTTGTTGTACGTCTTTGTTGCGACAGCAGTATTGCTTGTGCTCGGCATTTCGCTTAAGCCTTGGTTCATGAAAAAATTCTTCAATCAAAATACAGAGGAACCGCACGAGTAATTTTCCACGCGCGCTCACTATGCTACTATCGCAGTATTATGGTGCGACCCACGTATGACATACCTCAGCGAACGATAATCTTTACGCCTCAAAGTGAGGCAAGTCTTTACTTGTGTGAGCAGGACGAAGATATGGCGGCTATCATCGACGCGGTGGGCGAGGTGCGTCTTGATATCGAAGCTGATGGGTTCATTTCTCTGGCCCGCGCGATTTGCGATCAGCAGATTTCAATCCATGCTGCAAAAGCTATATGGGGTCGGTTGGTTCAGCGATGCGAGGGTGAAGTTTCGGCAGAAACGCTTTCTCTGCTGGATGAAGAAGAACTGCGCGCGTGCGGGTTCTCGGCGCGTAAGGCTTCGTATCTTCATGATTTGGCTACCAAAACGCTGGATGGTACGCTCGATTTTGAACAGCTTGCCCGACTTGATGATGAAGCAATCATCGAAAAACTTGTGTGTGTAAAAGGCATTGGCCGTTGGACAGCGGAAATGTTTTTGATTTTTGCGCTTGAGCGCCCTGATGTGTTCGCGCTCGATGACGGAGGTTTGCGGCGCAGCGTGTGCCGCCTCAAAGGGTTTGAGTCAAACGCTCCAAAAGAGCTTATTGAATTAGTTTCGGAACAGTGGGCACCGTATCGCTCGTGTGCCGCGCTCTATTTATGGCGCTGGATGAGCGATTTGCCAATGTCGTAGGCGTCGGCCACCTTTGAGCCAAGCGCGCGATATTCACGGTTTCCCGCAATGTAGATGAGCGGATCGAGGGCCTCCATGCTTACAACGGTGCTCTCTTCGTCAATCAAAATCGATTCGTCGGCATAGGTTTCGACGATCTCCGCGGTGATTACGTGGTATGAGCCGACCACTTGTGTTTCACTCACAACGCACTCGAGGTTATAGAGACATTCGTTAATGAGGGGCGTGCCCGTTTGCTGGCCCGCGCTGGTAGAAAGTTGCGCGGCCTGTAACTTATTGAGGCCCGAATTGCCCGATGCCATACCAAGGAAGTCGACTTCTTCAACGAGAGAAGTGCTGGGGATATTAACCGAAAAGCAGCCCGTCTGTTCGATATTGGCGAGGGTATTGCGTGTTTCGCGTAGCCCCACGACGAGCGTTGGGGGTGTAGAGGCAACCACATTGATCCAGGCCGCAGCAAGTATTCCGGGGTTATCGAGCGATCCACTTGCGATGAGGACACACGGCATAGGAAACAGCCTTTCGAGTGGTCCCAACGAACGTTTAGTAGATGTCATGGCATCCTCCTTTTTGTTCATTATAGTATGATAACCGTATGACCGAAACCACAGACAACACATATCATTTTAATCGTCTTGGGCTCAACGATGTCGTGCAGGCTTCGTTTGATGAAGCGGCGCGTAGCATCGAGGGAGCTTATCTCGCGCGCATCGTGCGTCTTGACCGAGGGCTTCCCCTCGCAACGAGTGCCCTTGAGACATGCCGCGTGCAGTCAGCAAATCACTTAATAAAAGCGGCAAAAACTGACGCGCAGGCACGCGTGGCCATAGGCGACTGGGTAGTGCTCACTCATCCCGAAGCGCATGAAATGCCCGTGATCGAGCGGATTTTGCCGCGAACAAGCGCTTTTGTGCGTAAAGACCCTGCGGATGTCGCAAACGAGCAGGTTATTATCGCCAATGTGGATATTGTTCTGATTTTGCACGCGCTTACGGGAGGCGGTCTCAACGTGGGACGCCTTGAGCGCGAGTTGGTTATCGCATATGAAAGTGGCGCGCAACCTATCATTGTGCTGGCTAAGGCTGACCTTATCGATGACGACGCTTTTATCGAAGAACAGCGCAGTCTCGCCCAATCGCTTGGCGCTGGCGCCGAAGTTATAGTTGAGAGTGCAGTGACTGAGCGCGGTGTCGATAGAATTAAATCATTTTTGTATGAGGGCGTTACCGCGGCCATGATTGGCGCATCTGGTGTGGGGAAATCGACGCTCACCAATCGGCTCGTAGGTGAATACGCACAGGAAACGGGCGAGGTGCGCGAAGGTGATGATAAAGGTCGCCATACCACCGTGGCACGCTCAATGGTTGAAATGCCAGGGGGTGGCATTCTCATTGATACTCCGGGCATGCGCGCTCTCGCGCCATGGCGTGCGTATAAAGGGCTCGATCGAGCATTCCCCGAGATTGCGCAGGCGGCGTTAGAGTGCAAGTTCGCGGATTGCACTCACAAAGGGGAGCCTGGCTGCAACGTTGTGGACAATCCATCCATCAATCCCGAACGTCTCGCGCGCTACCAAGCCTTTATGGCAGAGCTCGCGGAGCTTGATAAGTCGACGAAAGAGCAATCGTGGGCGCGTGGAGAGGGTAAGTCGCGCAGTTATTCAAAAAATATGAAAAAGCGCCTTAAAGAAAATTCCAAATAATTCCTAAAAAATGTAATTATCACTTGACAGGTAACATTTGTCAGAGTATATTCATAATTGTTCCTAATTAAGAAGCATTTTGAAAAAGGAAGAATGATGATGAGTCGCGAAATCGCGCGAGAAACGTATCGCGCGCATAACATGAAAGCTACTCCCCAGCGGCTTGCGGTGGTCGACGAACTCGTTGGTGATATTTCGCATCCAACAGCTGACGAAATCGCCCGGCGGGTTATGGCAAAGATGCAAGGCGTATCGCTTTCAACAATCTATAAGACGCTGAATGAATTGGTTGATCTTGGTCTTGTAAAGCGGCTTGAGGGCAGGGGAAATGGTAATGAGGCAGCTCATTTTGATCCTCATACTAACTTTCATGGTCATGTGCACTGCAAGAAATGTGGGCGCATCGTAGACTTTGAAATCTCAGATGGGTATAAAGACGGCATTGCAAAGGTTGAGAAAGCCTTGGCCGTTGAAATTGAAAGTATGCACGTAGAATTTGTTGGGAAGTGTCGGACCTGTCAGTAAGGAGAAAAAGATGAAAAAGTTTGTTTGCACCGTATGTGGTTATGTTCATGAGGGAGACACTCCTCCTGAGGTGTGCCCAATCTGCGGCGCTGGCGCCGACGCGTTTGAAGAAGTAACTGAGTAGTAATAAAAACTGGAGGAGACAGAATGAAACTGTATCGTTGCAAAGTATGTGGTTATCTTCACGTAGGTGAAGCGCCCGAAGAGTGCCCCATGTGCGGCGCTGCAAAAATCGCATTTGTCGAGTATGAGGCACCTGATTTGAAAGGCACGCAGACTCTTGAGAACTTGTTAGCTGCTTTTGCGGGAGAGTCTCAGGCGAATCGTCGCTACTCGCTCTTTCAGAACATTGCGCGCCTTGAGGGCATGTCACAGTCAGTAATCGACGCGTTTGCGCGTCCACTTGCTGAGGAAACCGCTCACGCGCTTTCTCACCTTGTCTACGCGGGAGGTTTCGGTGATACCAAGGCAAATTTGAAGGCCGCTGCTGAGGGCGAAGCATATGAGCACGATATTATGTACGATGATTTCGCCAAAATTGCGGAGAGCGAAGGTCTTGACGATATTGCTCATTATTTCCGCATGGTGGGCAAGTTTGAGAACGAGCACAAAGAGGGTTATCTGAAGGCTCTTGAGGAGCTTGAGAACTAGTTCCGAGCTTAAGTTTTCGCTCCACAAAATTGGGTAAAAAAATATTGTGGAGATATTGCGAAAGAGTGTTCGGCTGCCGTACAATTATCTCTCGGAATTTTGAAATCATGTTATTCTGTTTATGGGGCGTCCGTTGATACCTCCCCCCTCTAATTAGCGGCGCCCCCACCCAAAAATTATTGAACCCGTTTGCTTATGCTTACGGGTTCTTTTTTTGTGACATTTCGTGCATTCGTGTTCGAAAATAGGCTGGCTACGGTATGATTAAGGTACTTAACGCGGCTGGTACTTTTTAGGGGCGTCTATGGAAAAGCCACTCATTGAATTGCGCGATGTTGTAAAAATTTACGACAAGGGAGAAGTGCCTTTTAAGGCACTTCGAGGTGTAAACCTTCAGGTTTCCGCGGGCGAGTTTGTTGGGCTCATTGGCAAGTCGGGCTCTGGCAAGACGACGCTCATTAATATGATTACGGGCATCGATCACCCTACCAGCGGTGAAATCTGGGTCGACAACGCGCCTGTTCATACGTATAACGAAAATCAACTCGCACAATGGCGCGGTAAAACCATCGGCGTAGTTTTCCAGTTTTTTCAACTTTTACCAACGCTCACCGTGGCCGAAAACGTCATGCTCCCTATGGATTTTTGTAACGTCTACAAAAAAGAGGAGCGCCGTGCCAAAGCACTTCATTTTCTTGATCAGGTTGAGATGGCCGACCAAGCCGACAAAATGCCTGCGGCCTTGTCGGGCGGTCAGCAGCAACGTGTGGCGATTGCTCGCTCGCTTGCGAATGATCCGCCGCTCATTGTGGCCGACGAGCCAACGGGTAATCTTGACTCAAAAACGGCTGACTCAGTTTTTAAGCTCTTCGAACGCCAGGTAGCGGCGGGAAAAACCATTGTTATGGTTACTCATGACAATGATCTCGCTTCGCGCGTTTCCCGAACGCTGCACGTTGTTGACGGTCTCATTTTGAACGACGTCCGCCACTAACGCCGGTTGATATCTTTGCGATAAGGAAGTATATGTCCATCCGTTGGAAAAAGATTTTGCGAGACCTCCTGAGTAATCGTTCTCGGACGATGCTCGTGGTGCTTTCTATCGCTGTGGGAATCTTTGCGACGGGCGCGATTTTAGGGGCACGTCAAGTGCTGCTTCGCGAGTTTGACCGTGATTATGCCAATAGTGACCGCGCTTCAATTACTTTGACCACGACCAATGTAAGTGGGCGCGTTCTCAAGCAAATTGCTCAACGCAGTGATGTGACACAGGTGTCGGGGCGCCGCAATATTATGTGTCGTGTGCGTCAGGCGCCCAAGGCAACGGGCGCGGTGCATAATTCAAATGAGTGGGAATCGCTTGAACTCAATGCGTTGGGCGAGTTTGGTGCTCAGCCAGGTCGCATCATCAAGACTAATGCTCTTTCATGGCCTCCGCGCAGAGGTGAGATTGTCATCGAAGCGGGCGCTCATGCGCTCTATGATTTCAAAATCGGTGAGATGGTAGACGTTGAGACCTCCGAGGGTACGGCAAAGCTGCGCGTAGTAGGCTTTGCTCATGACCTCAATGCGATTCCCTCGCGCTACTATCGCCAAGTAACAGGCTATGTATCGATGGATACGCTCAATGAAATTGGTGAGCAGCAAGAGTTCAATACCATTCTCATTGATGTCGACCGCAATCTTGACCGCGCGCAAGTGGGGCGCATCGGTGTCAAAATCCGCGATGAGGTGCTCATCCCTAATGGCGTTCAAGTTGACCGCATGAGCGTGCCTGAGCCGGGCTCGCACTTTTTCGGCGACATTTTCAAGGCAGTTTCAGTGCTTCTGCTCGCGATGGCTCTCATGGCACTGGCCCTTTCGGGCTTCTTGGTGGTCACCACCATCAGTTCTATTCTCATTCAACAAACGCGCCAACTCGGCATCATGAAAGCAATTGGCGGGCGTCGTCCTCAATTGGCGGGAATGTATGTGGGGCTTGTCTGCGGCTATGGCATTTTAGCTGTTGCAGTGGGTCTGCCATTGGGGCTTTTCTTCGCGCATCGCTTTATCATCTACGCGGCTGATATGCTCAATTTTTATATCTACGATTACAGTTATCCGGCATGGGTCATTGCGGTGCTTGTCGGCATCGGCACCCTTGTGCCCGTTCTTGCGGCTATTATCCCCATTTCTTCGGGAGTAAAACGCTCCATTGTTGAAGCGTTTAATGCTGATGCCCTGATGGGCGATTTCGGTCATGGATTCCTCGACCGCTTACTCGCAAAAGTTAAAGGATTGCCGCGTCCGACAGCGCTTGCGCTTCGTTCAACGTTTGCGAAAAAGGGTCGTCTTGCGCTTACGCTTATCACGCTTATTCTTGCGAGCGGCGTAGTTATGGCCGTCTTTTCGGCGCGCGCCTCGCTGCTTCAATCGGTCGACAATGTGGGCAATTGGTGGAGTTATGATGCGATGCTGAATCTCTCAGCGGCGGCTCCCTATAAATCGCTCGAAGGCGATGCGCTTAAGATCGATGGTGTGACCTATGCTGAAACGTGGCTCGATGCGCGCACGGTTATCAAGCGCCCCGATGGCTCAACAAACGAGGGCTATTTCACGCTTGGTATCCCTGGAGACACGAAAGTGCTCGATTTTGAGTACACGCAAGGTCGGGCTCTTGAAAAAGGAGAAAAAGGTGTTGTGCTCAACACTGAGCTCTATAATGACGAGCCCTATCTCAAGCCAGGATCTTCAATTTACCTTGAAATAAATGGCCATGAAGTTGAGCGCAAGGTCGTCGGCGTGGCGACAGGTTCGCTTATGGGGCCCTATCTCTTTATGGACCGAGATGACCTCTCGCAACTTATGGGTGTGGAGGGTGCGGCAACGCGCGTGATTATTAAGGCGGGGCAGGGGCTGTCATATGGTAAGCAAGTGGCGCTTGGCGATGACCTCGAAACCACGTTGTCGCGCAAGGGTTACGTGACTTCATCGGTTCAAACTCAGCAAAAACAACTTGCGACCACAAAGGGCCAGTTGGGGATCTTAGTCCAGTTCCTCATCATCATGGCATCTGCGCTCGCGCTTGTCGGTGTTATCGGACTTTCGGGCTCCATGACGCTGACCGTTATTGAGTCGACGCGCGAAATTGGCGTCATGCGCTCGATTGGCGCGAGTCACCGCTCAATCTTTGGCATTTATATCACACAAGGGTTGGTGATAGGCCTCCTCTCGTGGTTGGGCGGCGCAATCATTTCATATCCGCTCTCATGGCTTTTGATGTACTTGCTTGAAGTGGCGCTTGGCATGCCGCTTGCGTACAAATATAGTTTTATTGGCATCTTTATGTGGCTCTGTATGGTGTGCCTCATTTCGATTTTAGGTTCGTTATTGCCAGCGTGGCGCGCAAGTCTCGTCTCAATTCGAGATGCAATATCCTATGAATAAAAGGGAGTAAGACCGTATGAAAATGTTTGGTTCAGATAATTTTTCTGGCGTACATCCGTGTGTTTTTGAGGAGCTTATGCGCGTTAACTCAGAGCACGTTGTCGCTTATGGTGATGATGAGTACACGCGCGAGGCGGTTGCGATATTACAGCGCGATGAGTTGCTCGGTAGCGACTGCGACATCATGTTTACGTGGAACGGCACCGGCACTAATGTTGTTGCGCTGAGCGCGCTTGTGCATTCGTACGAAAGCGTTATTTGCGCCGAGTCTGCTCACATTAATACTGATGAGTGCGGAGCTCCTGAACATATTGCTGGTCTCAAGTTGGTGCCCGTCGCTACGCCTGACGGTAAGTTAACACCGCAACTTATTGAGCCCTGTCTGTCGGTCGTTGGCTTTGAACATGCCGCGCAGCCGCGCGTAATCTCAATTTCAAATTCCACTGAAGAGGGCACACTCTATTCACCACAAGAAGTAAAGGCACTGTGCGATTTTGCGCATGCTCACAATTTGCTCGTGCACTGCGATGGAGCGCGCATCGCAAACGCTGTGGTGGGTAATGGGTGCACGCTTAATGATTTGACGGCGGGAGCTGGTCTTGATGCACTCTCGCTGGGGGGAACGAAAAATGCCCTTATGGGAGCAGAAGCCGTTGTGCTCTTTGGCGCTGCCCGCAATCGCGCACTCTTTATGATTCGAAAAAGTAGCGGTCAGATGCCCAGTAAAATGCGCTTTGTGGCTGCGCAGTTTAGCGCGCTGTATCGCAATGGCGTATGGCATGAGTGCGCGCGCAACGCAAACGCAATGGCGAGCTCTCTGGTTGAGGGCCTCAAACAGCGTGGCATCGTGCTGACAAAAGAGGTGTACTCAAATGAAGTCTTTGCGATTTTGCCTCATGAGATAATTGAACCGTTGCAGAAGCAGTATCATTTTTATACGTGGAACGATGCGACTGATGAAGTGCGCTTTGTTACGTCGTGGGATACCTGCCAAGAGGAAATTGATGCTTTGCTTTGCTCGCTTGACCAGCATCTCGGGTACTTGTAGAAAGAATGACTATGCCAGGACTTGGAACACTCGTTAATGTCGGCGCAATTGTCGTCGGCACACTCATTGGCCTTATGTTTGGCTCAACTATCCCTGAAAAGGTCCGGAAATCAGCCACGCAAGTTATTGGCTTGTCTGTACTAGTTATTGGCCTTTCAGGCGCTCTTAGCGCGCTTGCCACTTTAGGAAAACATCATTCCGTTGTAGGTAAATACGCGTCGATTGTCATGGTCGCCTCGCTTGTTGTTGGCACGATGGTTGGGGAGTGGCTCCATATTGAACGGGGCCTCGAACTCATCGGAGAAAAACTCCATGATTGGCTTTTTAAGACAAAGATGCTTTCGAAAAAAACACGGAGCGTGGCTGAAGGCACTGATGACGATGAGCATGGAAGTACTATCGTTGAGGGCTTCGTGACCGCCTCGCTCATTTATGCGGTGGGAGCAATGACTATCTTAGGCTCAATACAGGATGGCCTTGGCAATCCCAGTACGCTTTTTCTGAAAGCGGCGCTTGATGGATTAACATCAGTCTTTTTGGCCTCAACGCTCGGAATTGGGGTAGGGCTTTCTATAATTCCGGTCTTTGTCGCGCAAGGAGCCCTCGTGGTGTTTACGCTGCTTGCGGGCAATATTGTGCCCGCTATCGCCATCACAACTCTTGGGGCTGTGGGCGGTGTGATAATTGCAGCAATAGGTATCAATATTCTCGAAATTAAGCGCCTCCCCGTGGGAAACATGTTACCAGCGTTAGTGTTTGCCCTCGCGTCTGGCTGGTTGCTCGGTTAAATTAAGCGAATTTTTGAAAAGGAAAAGGTAATGGCAAAAATTAAAGGCTATGTTCGTTTGCGTCCCGAAGAAACAATTGGATACTGCGTCGGATGCAATAAGCTGGTTCATCGTACGAAAAAGGCTGAGTGCGAAAATGGACACCCCGAGTTTATGGTGCATGGCGCTTATGTGCTCAAAGAGGGAGAAGAAATGCCTGAACTCCCACGTTTTAATTGGGGCGCGTTTTTCATGCCGCCAATCTGGGGGCCAGCTTACGGAGCATGGGCCGGCATTATTGTGCTGCCTCTCTGGCTCTTTCTTGACTCTGTTTTGCGTTCAGCGATTTATACCATTCAGCCGAGCGCTGCAACTTCGGCAAAAATCGTTACCTATGGCTTAGCGGTTTTGTTGCCCATATTGACGATTGCGCTGATGGGCTGGATCGCAAGCCGCGGGTGGGGATTTGCATGGCGTCGTACCTTTAAGACAGGGTATGACGAGGTGACTTTCAAGCAATTCAAAAAGCGTCAGTATATTTGGGCGGGCGTCTCAGCGATTCTTTTTGTTGCTCTTATGAGTGGCGCCGTCTATTACTGGATGAACATTTTGCCTGCTCAGGTGGCGGGGCTCTCTTAACAGCGTTACTCTCTATCAAACGCAGAAAAGAAAAATTATTTAGTACTTTACCTGTCGTAGTAAAATCAGTATACTGATTACTACGACAAGTGGAGTACTTTTATTTTGGAGGTGACAAGATTGATAAGCAGTGACGTTTTACGTGGTTACAATGACACCATGATCCTTGCCGTGCTGTTGGACGGCGATTCATATGGCTACGAGATCTCAAAAGAAATCTCTCGCCGAAGCAACCATGTGTACGCAATTAAGGAAACGACACTTTATTCGGCATTTAACCGACTTGAGAAAAATGGTCTTGTCGAAACATACTACGGCGATAAGACACAGGGGAAGCGCCGCACATATTTGCGCGTTACCCAAGAAGGCCGTGAGTATTACGAAGGCAAATGTAAAGAATGGGCGATTACCAAAGAGCTTGTTGATCAGTTCACTCAAGAACAAGAGGTAAAAGGAGAGAGTGATGAGTAAATTATCCGCTTATATAGACAATATGTTTATTGGTCTGCCCGAGACAGACGAAGTGCTTGAGGCTAAGCGTATTATTCAAGAAAACATGACCGAGAAGTATGAAGATCTCCTCGCGCAAGGCAAAAATGAGGCAGAAGCCTTTGGGACTGTTGCTGGTGAGTTCGGCTCAATGGAAGAACTCTGCGACGAAATGGGTTGGGATTTTTCTCGCAGCTCTCAAGGCTCATCGGATGCGCGCTCAACATTTAGTTCAGCGAGCGCGCAATTCAAAGACGCTGCCTCGCAGGCAGCAAACACGGCCGAGCAAGCAGTGGGCGAATCGGTTGATGAGATGAAATCATGGTGGAGAACGTGGAATTCGCGCGAAAACCGCCGCATTCTTGGTACACTCATTGTGCGCTACCTCGCGGCAGCGATAATCATCTGGATTTTGACGAGTTTGCTTACAAATTCAGCAGCCTCGATACTTATCATTGGTGCTGCTGTATTATTTGTATCGTTCTATCCTCGCTCACCGCTCTATGTATACAAGGAGCGCGAGGCAAAAGAAGCTGCTAAAAAGGCAGAAGATGAAGCGGCGCAAGCTGAGGCTCAGGCCGTTGCCGCTGCAATCGCTGCGACAAACAGCACTGATAAAGAGAAATCTGAATAGGGAGAGACCATTTCGTGAGTATCATTGAATCGCTCGTTTTAGGTATCGTACAGGGTTTGACCGAATTTTTGCCTGTTTCGTCATCGGGACATCTCGCGCTTCTCAACCTTTTGTTTGGCTCGACAAAGGGGAGTATTGATTTCACGCTCCTTCTGCATATCGGAACGTTGCTCGCGACGTTTATCTTCTTCTGGCACGATATTGTCGACTTATTGAAGTCGCTGTTGCCGCGCAATAAACATATGGTGGGCGAGCGCAAAATGGTACTTGCGCTTATCGTAGCAACCGCGGTGACGGGCCCCATCGGTTTAATACTTGGACCAAAGTTGGATGCGCTGTCTACTTCGCTCCTCGCGCTGGGCATTGCTTATTTGTGCACAACGGTGATTTTGTGCGCGGCGGAGTATTTTACGGGCAATAAGGGCGCGCGTACTCCAGAAAATATGGGTGTTGTGCGGGCTGCCGTTGTGGGACTTATTCAGGGCATTGCTGTTGTGCCGGGTATTTCTCGTTCAGGCTCAACGATTGCTGGGGGTATGGCAATAGGCCTAAACCGCGAAAAGGCAACACGCTTTTCATTCTTACTGGCGATTCCGATTATTGCCGCGGGTGGACTCAAAGATGGAATTGATGCCCTCCAGGGCCAAGTTATATTGCCAAGCACGTTGGTGTGTGTCGTCGGCTTTTTGGCTTCGGCGATTGCGGGCTATTTTGCGATTCGCTTTATGGTCAATCTTGTTAAGAAAATTAAACTGTATTGGTTTGCCGGCTATACGGCCATTCTTGGCGTCGTGCTTCTCGCGCTTCACGCCTTGGGCATCGGCTAAGAATGGCCTTGCGTATGACCGATAACTACGAAAATATTTCTGCACAGAGTCAAAATAAGGTACTCCTTATGTTTGGCTCTGTTCTTAAAGCACTGCAGGCCGAAAAGGTGTTAAAAGTAGCCGATATTGCTTGCGAGCTTTTAGTACCCCCGCTTGAACTCCGCACGGGTTGTGATTTGGCAATTGCGCTGGATAGTTATGAGGCAACTTTCGCAAAAGAGGTTGTTGAAAAAGCTGGGCTCGTCATCACTGATGAGCGTCTCAATACGGCAGGAACAGCGCAGCTCAGTGACGTTGTCACAACTCATGATTTTGAGGGTTCGGACGGGAAAAACTACCTCATGGTCCGCGCGGGGAATATGAAAATTACTGTCGAGCGCTCAAGCGGCCTCATCGTCAATACATCTGGCGGCGGATGCCCTGATATTCCCTATCTCAATTTGATGCTGGTGGGCAAAACGCTCACCGATGCACCGCATCCTCAGACGCTGGGTAAAACGCTCTGTGGCCTGATGCTTGAACGCGCTTTTGATGAAGCGCAGCGGCTGTGTGGAGCTCAGCCTGAGGGTAGCACTTGCGTGTCTGCTTCCGAGGTGAGCGCATAATGTTGCTGCTCGTTGGAACTGTGCCCGTTCAGCCTGGTGAAGTTTTTGAGGGACCTGTTTCGTTTGAGAAGGGTGTCTTCAAAGTAGGTCAACATGAGCTTCCGCCTTGTCAGGGGAGCGCGGCTATGGCGCTCGCGGCATATAGCGTGACAAATGCCATGAATGCCCCAGCTCCCTATGTTCTGTTCGGTGGAGATACGGGAGGCGGCGAGGGAACGCGCGCGGTCTTCAAGCGATTCGAGTCAGTGCTCGCTTCGATGGTTGAGCGGCATGTGGCCCATACTGCTGCGGGAGGAACTGAACCCCTCGTTATTACCTTTCACTATATGTTGCCTATCATGAGCCTCATGAAGCATGCGATCGAAATCATTGACCGCCTCGCGCCCCAGGCTCTCCTTGTTGCGGATGCTGGCGGCATGTATGCCGCGCGGGCAGCGGGGCTGAGTGGGCGTTTCGAACTGCTCACACCCGATGTGGGCGAGATTGGGTTTTTGGCCGAAAAAGAGGCAACGCACCCAGCTTACGTTGCCGAATATCTTTTTGGTTCTGAGAATTTTGATGTGCCAACGCTTATTGATAAGGCCTATGAGTTGGGCACCGCTTCTGAAGTGCTTATTGTCAAAGGCTCAAAAGATTATGTGGCCGCAAAAAGCGCCGCGCCTCATTATATTGTGAGCACCATTGATTACCCTGATGTCCCCGAATTGGAGGCAATCGGTGGTACGGGCGACACCATCACGGGCCTTGCAAGTGGCTATCTCTCCATAGGGCAAGAGACGCAAGATGCCGCGTTTGGGGCTCTTGCCATGAACCGCCGGGCTGGCCAAAAAATTGGCGCCCAAGTATTTACTCCTGTTCTAGAGATAATTGAGGCTTTTGGCGCTACAATGCACGTATGAAATTCAATCGATTTCTCAACGGAGTACTGCTTGTTTTAGGGTGCCTGCTTCTTGCGTCAGTTAGCGCCATTGTGGTGCTGTGGGCGCATACGGGAGAGGGCCAGTTGTATCTTGACGCGCTTCAGGGCAAAGCGAGCTACGAAGAGGTCGTAAAGACACTCACACAAGATGCTAATGGCGGGGTATTTAGTCTAAAAATCGTTCCTCAAGAGGGGCCAGCGATTTCACCCGCTACGATAAAATTCACGTATGAAAATCACACCTATAAAGTAAAAGGAATTGTTGACCCGCGCGTATACGCCGGCGCTTTGAACGCTCGCCGGAGTTATGTGGCAACTTTTTATAAAAGCGAGACTCAAAAACGGGCCGAGTATATGAAGGCGCTTGTTGATGACCCGAGCCAGCAGGAGGCAATTGCCGCGTTGTGCGAAGGCTTTCGAACTATTAAGAAAAAGCGGGGATTTTCATCGGACGAGTATGCGGAATTTATCACAAAATATGTTCAGAGTATTCCCTACGATACCGAGCGCGCCTCAGCGGGCTTGAATAACATTACGCTCAAGGGCGATCCGCGGTTTCCTGTTCAGGTCATTGTGGATGGCAAGGGCGATTGCGACGAGAAAGTCTATCTGCTTGCCGCATTGCTCAAACATGAGGGTTATGGGTGCGCAGGCTTGCTCTTTACATCTGAAAAGCACATGAGTTTGGGCATAAAATCGCAAGGTGCTGGCTACAAAGGTAGTGGCTATGAATTTGTCGAGACGACGGGGCCAAAGTATCTCTCCGAGGTCGTGACAAAGTTTGATGATGGTATTACCTTGGAATCAACTCCCGAAGTAATTGTTTTTGGAGACGGCGAGCACTACTATTCCGCGCAAGCCGTGGATGAGGTTTCTTATATCGTTGCGGCACGTGATTCCGCGATTGCTGCATCACCTCGCGCAAAACAACTGGCTGAAGAAGCGCAAAGTAAAGCGGTGTTTGATCGGTATAAAACAATGTATGAGGATTGTTTTGAGGCCTTTAATAGTCTGCAGTCGACGGTAGATAAGAACGGCAAGCATATTGAAGAGTTTAAGGATCGCGTCGAAGCCATTGAATGGCTTGGCGGCCATGCGTGGTGGGTGAAATAATCGCGTGTTGTCCAAGAAGTTTTCTAAACATCTCTCGTTTATAGTATCTTAGATAAGATAGAATTGGCGCCCCAGATTATTAGGGAGAAACATGAAGTCACAGAGTAGAACCCGCGTTATGGTGACCGTCGCTATGCTTGGGGCTGTATCGTATATTTTGGCATTCTTTGAATTTCAATTGCCAATTTTTCCGTCATTCTTAAAACTCGATGTTTCAGATATTCCTTCGTTAATTGCCGCTTTTGCGTTTGGTCCACTTGCTGGCATTGCCGTGGAGTTTTTTAAGAATGCGTTGCAATTGCTCTCAACGACAACCGCTGGCATTGGTGAGCTCGCAAACTTCTGTATCGGAAGCGCGTTTGTCGCGACGGCGGGGCTTATTTACAAGCGTAAGCATACGCGTTCGGGCGCATTGATCAGTTGTATTGTTGGCGCCATAGTTATGGCAATTGTTGGCGCGCTGTTCAATTATTTTGTACTGCTCGCGCTTTATGAGAAGTTCATGCCCATCGATCAGATTATCGCGATGGCAGCGGCATTTTTTCCTGCTATCAAAACGAAGCTGGATTTGGTTCTCTGGTCGATTATTCCGTTTAATCTCGTTAAGGGATTTGTGGTCATTTTAATTACCATGTTTATCTATAAACCACTTTCGCCCATTCTTAAAGGTGACCATGTCGCGCAAAACGATGGGATGTAGCCACCGCGTACTAATGATGGCGGTATTCACTCGTCCGCTGAATAAATAACGCAGACTTCATTTATTTTGAGAGAAAAAGGGCGCGAAAATTCGCGCCCTTTTTGTGTATATATAGGTTCGTAATTTAGCTGCGAATAATATCAAGAGCCTCATCGCGATAGGCGTCCATAACGTACGAGATGCCAGAAATTTTGCTGGCTTCTTCGGTGAGAGCAAACACGTCATCACGAGAAATGGTGTCGAGGCGCATATTGCGTGAGCCTGCCATAATCTGCTGCAAGCCAACTTTAAGTTTGTCACTGTATGTGTAAATGCCAACAGCGCCCAGAGGCACGCGCTCCATGTCGTCACCGTACTTCTGCTTGAGCTCTTCATATGAGACGAACAACTCTTCGCGTGTTGTGCCATATTCCTTGAGTGAGTTGGGCAGATCGCCTTCAGCGAGCCACTGCTCAGCATTTTTGCCAGCCATACCTGGAATCATGAGCGCGCGGCCCATACATACTGCCTTAAAGTGAGGTGCACCCATGGCGAGAGCCTTGAAGATGCCGTCCTCAGATGAGAAACCACCAGCGATAGCGAGGTCAGGAACATACGAGCCCATTTTGTCGAGTTCGCAGGCAAGTTCGTGTACTTGGCTCTGGAGATAGAAAGTAGGAACGCCCCACTCTTCCATCATGCGCCATGGCGACATGCCGGTTCCGCCAGGAGCGCCATCAAAGGTGAGGAGGTCGATGTGCGCGTTTGAGGCCCACTTCAACGCAAGCGCGGTTTCGCGCAAGGGGTAAGCGCCCGTCTTGAGTGTCACGCGCTTTGCGCCGAGAGCACGAAGGCTTTCAACCTTAGCGTAAAACTCCTCTTCCTCAATGAAACCGAGGCGGCTGTGACGCTCAAAGTGGCTAAACGCTCCCGCCTTGAAACTTGCTTGGACAACGGGGTCAGAAGGGTCAGGCGTAACAATATAGCCGCGTTTTTGCAGCTCAAGAGCGCGCTCAAGTGAGCCAACCTTGATTTCGCCACCAATCGACTTAGCGCCTTGTCCCCATTTAAGTTCAATGGTCTCTACGCCGAGTTGCTCGATTACGTACTCCGCAACGCCAAGTCGCGTATCTTCAACATTGAGTTGTACGAGAATATCGCCGTATCCCTCGTGAAAATCGCGATACAGCTTAACGCGACGGTCCATATCGGGAGCTTTGACAACCATGCCGTGAGCGTTGAGTTCAAGCTTGGGGTCGATTCCACAAACATTTTCACCGCATACGAGAGAAACGCCACTTATTGCCGCGCCCACCGCAAAATGCGCCCAGTTTTTGCGCGCAATTTCGGTTGAGCCAAGAGCGCCCGTAAAAATAGGCATTTTTTGTTTAACTTTGTTTTTGTAACCAAATTCCATTTCAGTATTTACGGTTGGGAAGGTGACCGTATCGGGTCCGGCAACGATACCTTCAGGCAGCCCTTTTGCTCCCATTGCGTAACCGCAAATATTGAGATGTGAATAATCGACCGGATAATCTTTGTCTCCACCGGCGGTAACATCGCCAAATGGGCCAGGATAGATGAGCTCGCGCCCACGGAATGAAGCTTTCCATACTTCACAATTGCCACGACAACTGTCCTCGCATCGGCTGCACAGGCCTGAGCAAGGCACAACGCTCTTTGAGCGGTTGGCTGTACGAGTGGCATCACTTGCATTTGGACGTTGAAGATTCACGTCCATCACCCCTTCTCTCTTTGTGTCCACTGCTAAAACGTGGATGCGCCTCTTCCTCAAGGCGTATCCATTAAAAACATAGTAGCAATTATTACAGATATGTTTCGAAATTATGTCTGTTAACAATCGCTTAACACTCTTTCATTGAAGTTTGCCCTAGAATCTAGGTATAGTAAAAAATGGATTTGGATGTTTTTAAGATTCTTTTAAGAAATCGCACACTTAAGGAGAACCCATGCAAGACTACACGACATACGATGCAGCCAAAAAAGAAGCGGTTGCAGCGATTCAGGATGCGGGAGTGGAGTTTATTCATCTCTGGTTTACTGACGTACTGGGCTTTGTAAAGACATTGGTTGTTGCAATCGATGAGCTAGAAAATGCCATGTCAGAGGGAATGGGCTTTGATGGTTCATCAATTCAGGGCTTTGCTCGCCTTGAGGAATCAGACATGATTGCCTACCCTGATCCTTCAACGCTTATGATCAAGAAATGGCGTCAGTCAGATGAGACTATCGCGATTATGTACTGCAACATCGTCACCCCTGAGGGCACTCCCTTCGCTGGCGATCCTCGCGAAGTTCTCAAGCGCCAGCTTCGTCGTGCTGCCGAGATGGGTTATACGTTCTACATTGGTCCTGAACTTGAGTACTACTATCTCAAGGATGACGTTTCTCCTAAGTTTGTTGATAACGCAAGTTACTTTGACCAGTCAGTGCGCGATATTTCTTTCGACCTTCGTTCAGAGACGGTGCGCGAGTTGCGCAAGGCGGGCATTCAAGTTGAGTACAGCCACCACGAGGTAGGCCCAAGCCAGCATGAAATTGACCTCCGCTATCAAGAGGCACTCAAGATGGCCGACCAGGTAATCAACTACAAGATGATTGTTAAAGAGACCGCTATGGCAAACGGCGTTCACGCAACATTTATGCCTAAGCCAGTTTATGGCGAGGCTGGTTCAGGTATGCATGTTCACCAGTCGCTCTTTAAGGGAAGCAGTAACGTCTTTTATGATGCCGACGCCAAGTACAACTTGAGCGATACGTGTCGTTCGTACATTGCAGGTTTGCTGAAGCATGCTCCCGCATTTAGTCTTGTCACAAACCAGTGGGTTAACAGCTACAAGCGTCTTGTTTCGGGCTACGAAGCTCCTGTATACGTATGCTGGGCGCATCGCAACCGTAGCGCGCTTGTTCGTGTACCTCTTTACAAGCCAGGCAAGGAGAAAGCAACACGTATTGAGTTGCGCTCACCAGACCCTGCGTGTAACCCTTACCTCGCGTTTGCGGTCATGCTCGCTGCTGGTCTTGATGGTATCGAAAAAGGCCTCAAGGCACCTGATGATGTTACAGCTGACGTGTACGAGATGTCGGTGAAGGAGCGCGAAGAGCTTGGTATTGGGATGCTCCCAGGAGACCTCAACCACGCTATCGACCGCTTTGAAGAGTCAGAGCTTATGCGTGAGACTTTGGGCGATCAGGTATTTGATTACCTCCTGCGCAACAAGCGTCAAGAGTGGGATCACTATCGCACCCGCGTATCTCAGTGGGAAATCGACGAGTATCTCCCCACGCTCTAAGGTATTCGTTCACAGATATTCAAACACCGCTCCTGAATGGGGCGGTGTTTTTTTGTCGCAAAGACTGTTTAGTGAGTAAGCGAGGATTGTCGCTGGAGCTTAGATTCCGATAATCCAGCGGAGGCGCTCGCTTTTTGAGAGCAGCCAACAGGTGCCATACGAAGCGACAACGAGGAAAACCCACGTGATAGCAATGCCTTGCCAGCTAATCCAGAACTGCGCCCAATAGTCGGGGTCCAGAAATGCGAGGGTAAGTTTTTGCGCGACTAACACATAGAGGGCGTGAATATAGTACACACCAAAAGAGAGGTGCGAAGCTGCTCGCAGCGGCTTTTGAATCTTTATCCACAGCGGTTCGAGCAAACAGGCGGGAATCGCGAATATGCCAATGTTCCAAAATGAAGAAAGTCCCATAGACCACGCTTTGACCGAAAATCCAGCCAGAGCGGGAGCGGCAATGGTGCGAGTGGGCTCGCCGTCTTTAACATGCTTGAGCCCAATTTCGTCAGGTTCAATGGCCGTCATAACGTTTTTGCCTTCGTTAAACGTCCAGTGCAATGAATAACTCGTCAGGAGCCCTCCGAAGCGCATGCCAAACCAGCCGCCCAGTGCCATGTTGGGGAGGTGCTGAAAAAGGTGCGAGGTATACGAAAGCAAAAAGGGGTTACCGAGTGCTTCTAATCCATCTGAAACATGAGGCCAAACAAGAATTTTGAGGCAGAGCGCGGCTAAGACGGTGAGCTCAGCCGACCATTTGAACGCTCGCAGCGCCCGAACAAAGAGGGGCGTCAACAAGTAAAACGTAAAAATCATCGGAATAAAATACAGGTGATACCATGTGTGTCCCGAAAAGAGATAACCAGGTATGCGGATGATATTTGTGAGCCAATTCACGCCGCCCGTGCTGAGCCCCTGCCAGTTATATTGAGACGCATAGATAGCGTGCGAGCCCGTGAAACCTGCATAGAGCAAAACGAGGTAAACAATTGACCAAAAAAGATAGGAAGGGCCAACGCGCTGAATGCGCTTTTTGACGAAGGCACCGTAGTGCCCACCTTTCCATGGCCTGCTCCACAAAAGCGCGCCTGAAACAAAAACAAAAAGGGGCACCGCGTAGTGAATCCAATCATCAAACTTTGCAAGTGAGGCGGGCTGGCCAATTTCGCGCCCGGTCATTATCGCGTGAATCAGAAGCACCGTTAGAATTGCGAAAACGCGCAGAGCGTCGAACGCGTGTATGCGTGGGCGCGTGTGTGAGGTTTGAGTTATGAGCGGTTTTTCCATAGTTTAATTTTTACATAAAATCTGCGCGCGCCAATGAGATGACCAGCCGACTTGGTGGCCAGTCGAGCAGAGTATACCCGCCTACGGCTCCACTCCCGCACGCTTATGGCACCCTTTATGGTGTAGTTTTGTTCATGCGTGGGTGTAGATTTGATGAAACGCAGATAACTTTCTGTGTATTGTGATGGTCCATGTCGTAAACTGTTATCAAACATTGGGTACATTATTCACATATGTGCCGTTCGTGTCGATTTCAAGTAAGTACCGAAGAAAAAGTGAGGACTTATTATGGCAAATTCTGAAACCAAACGAATCCTTTTTGTAGAAGATGAACAGTCAATTCGCGATGTGATAGCGGCATATCTCGAGAGCGAGGGCTACTGGGTTACCGCTGTTGGCGATGGCGAGGCGGCAATCGAGCAGTTTCACGCTCATGCGTTTGATGTCGTTATTCTTGACCTTATGCTGCCAAAAGTATCGGGTGAGCAGGTCTGCAAAGATATCCGAAATGGTTCTGATGTGCCCATAATTATGCTGACCGCAAAAGGGGAGCTTGACGACCGCATCAGCGGTCTTGAATTGGGTGCTGACGATTATCTCGTCAAGCCTTTCTCTCCTCGCGAACTGATTGCGCGCATTCGCGCGTTACTTCGTCGCGCAAACGTCAACGAGGAGCCTCAGCGCGACAAACTTGTCTACGGCGACCTTGAGCTCGATATCACGGCGCATCGCGCGGTGCTTGCGGGAGAAGACCTCGACCTCACTGCGAGCGAGTTTAAGCTTCTGACCACGCTTGCTCGCTATCCAGGGCGCGTGTACTCACGTATGGAACTTGTCGAAAAAGTATTGGGTTATGATTTTGAGGGTTATGAGCGTACGGTTGACTCGCACATCAAAAATTTGCGCGCCAAGCTGCATGATGACCCCCGTGACCCTCGCTTCATTTTTACCGTTCATGGCGTTGGTTATCGATTTGAAGGACAGCCAGGAGATGGCGATGCCATGAAGAGTGAACCTTCAAAAGAATCCATTGGCTCATAACCTATGAGTTTTCTTTCAAAAAAAGCAAAAACAATTTCCACATGCGAGCAAGCGCAGGAAGAAATAGTGCCTGCTTCAGTTCCTGAAAAAGGACCCGAAGATCGTCAGCGCTTTTCTTCGCAGCTTGCTTTTGCTTTTGCTCTTGTTGCGGCGTTTACCGCAATCCTTGGCGGGCTTTTAAGTTACGTGGTTTGGAATTATCAATTTGACCGCTATGTTCGCTCTAACTTGCAAGCTATTGCCTCGGCAATTGCGTCGAGTAGTGCTGTGGCATACGCGCAATATGGTGGTTGGAATTTCTACTCTTTTTCTGAAATTCCCCAGGTAGGATCATCGTCGGATGTCGCGGTTCAGATTCTCGATAAAAAGGGCGCCGTCATTTATGATGAGGCGTCGTTGCGCAGTCATATGCAGTTGATGCAGCAGCAAGGCTCGGTGGTCTCAAGTGCGACAGTTGGGGCCAATACCATTTCGAAAAATAGCAATCCTCGCGGTGAGGTTGTTACTCATGATATCAAGTTGGGCTCAGAAAAAGTGGGAACCGTGCGCGTATGGGCCTACGGAAATAGTGCTCTTTTGACCGACAGAGACCTCCAATTGCGTACTTCTGTTTTGGCGGCTCTTGCGGTTGCGGCACTGTTTGCAATCGTGATTTCTTCCGTTGCCGGAACACTCTATTCGCGCAAAGTATCGGGGCCCATCAGCAGGATAACCAAAGCCGCGCAAGCTATTCGCGCGGGCAATCTTGACGCTCGCGCTCAACTTGAGGGCGAAGATGAGATTGCGCAACTCGGCATGACGTTTGACCGCATGGCGGATTCGGTAAAAGCCGATCGCGAGCTCGAACGGCGCCTCACGAGTGATGTCGCGCATGAATTGCGTACACCACTCATGGCGATCCAGGTAACAGTTGAGGGTATGCAGGACGGCATTCTGCCTGCGGATGCTCAGCATTTGGGAACCATTGGCCACGAAACGCGTCGCCTCTCTCGTCTCACCAACGCAATCCTTGAGTTAAGCCGCCTTGAAAATGGGTCGCTTCCCTTTACGTTTGCGCTTGTCGACCTAAACAATCCTGTGCGCGCCGCGATTGATGCCCATTCTTCTCTCATCGATCTTGGCTCTCTCACGCTTGAATCAGACTTACATTCTGACCTGCTCGTCATCGGTGATATGGACCGGCTGCAACAGGCCGTTGGTAACCTCCTCAGTAACGCGGCTCGCTATACGCTTGAGGGTGGCATCATATCGGTGCGCACCTACCGCGAGGGTGACCAGGCGGTTGTTGAAGTGGCAGATACCGGTATCGGCATTTCTGAAGAGAATCTAGAAAAGCTCTTCCGCCGTTTTTGGCGAGCAGACGATGCGCGTGCCCGCCAAACGGGTGGCGTAGGCGTTGGGCTTTCGATTGCTAAAGAAATTGTTGATCGTCATAAGGGCTGCATTGAGGTTGCGAGTGTGGCCGGCGAGGGAACCACCTTTAAGATAAAAATTCCCCTCGCGTCATAAAATGTAGACACGATGAAATAGGCACGAATAGGTGCCTATTTTTCATTTACAATAAACGTAGGCACTTCTGCCTATTTTCAAATTTTGATAGCTTGCGAAAGGTGATTTGAATCTCTTATGAATTTCACTCCGGATGCACAAGGAAAAGTTCGCGATATCTACGACCTCGGAGACAAGTTGCTACTTGTGGCTTCCGACCGAATCAGCGCTTTTGATTTCGTCTTAAAAGACCCCATCCCTTATAAGGGAGAAATCCTTACGCGCCTTTCGCTGTTCTGGTTTGATTTTTTGAAAGATGTTATCCCTACGCACTTCCTCTCGGCCGATGTCGCTGATTTGCCTGAGCCCTTTGCGGCGCACGCGGATTATCTGCGCGGCCGTTTTATGTTGGTCAAGAAAGCGGACGTATTTCCAACAGAGTGTATTGTGCGTGGGTATCTCGCAGGTAGTGGGCTTAAAGAGTACAACAAGTCGGGCACGCTGTGCGGCATCGCACTGCCAGATGGTCTAGTGAACTCGTCGAAGTTTGATGAGCCACTCTTCACGCCTTCAACGAAGGCAGAAATCGGCGACCATGACGAAAACATCAGTTTCGAGCGCATGGAAGAGTTGTTGGGCGCCGATATGGCCGGCAAACTCCGCGACGCATCGCTGAAGGTGTATACGCGCGGCCGCGACCATGCAGCATCACGCGGCATCATCATAGCCGACACGAAGTTCGAGTTCGGCCTCATTAATGGTGAACTTACTCTTGTTGATGAAGTGCTTACTCCCGATTCATCTCGTTTCTGGCCAGCTGACCAATACGAACCGGGTAAGAACCAACCATCCTTCGATAAACAGTTTGTGCGTGACTGGCTTGAGTCAACCGATTGGGATAAGACGACTGAGCCACCATCACTTCCTGCTGACGTTATCGAGACGACCAGTCAAAAGTACATTCAAGCGTATGAAATTATCACGGGAACAACGTTTGTTCCTTTAGGAGCATAAAAACATGAGTAGAAGAAGTCCCTTAAACAGCCGTTACAAAAAAGGTCAGGAGCCGAAAGGCCAAACGCGTAAGTCAGCAGCTTCAGCAAAGCCTGCTCGCAAAAACGCGACGCCTGCCAAGCCTAAACAAAAGGCAAGTGTAAAAGAGCAGTATTCGCAGTCGATGCCTGATACGCCCGAGTTCAAGCGTTTGCGAGGCTTGTGGTGGAAGGTTCTTGGCATTGCTGTTGTTATGCTTTTGGGTTCGCTTGTTCTCACTACTAAAAAAGTTGCTCCGAGCGTTGGCACCACGGGCAAAATGCTTAGCCTTGCACTTTCGTGGATTGCTCTTGGTCTCGTAGCTTTCGCCTGGTGGGTTGACCTCAAAAAGGTGCGCCCTATGGTAAAAGCTCACCAGATGGGTATCTCAATTGAACAATACGAAGAGTTGCAGAATAAGGACAAAAAGAAGCGTGCGCAGAAGGCAACAAAAGAAATGAAAAAATCTGACGCAGAAAAAGAAGACGCCAAAAAAGCCAAAGAAAAAACGGCTGAAAAATCATCAGACGACAAGTAGGAGGAACCACGTGGCACGCTATGACATCTATGTAACCTATCGCGAGGGTATTTTCGACCCAGCAGGCGCAACCGCATCACGCGCGCTCGGACAGATGGGCTACGACAGCGTAAAGAGCGTACAAATTGGTAAGTTCATTCAACTTGAGGCCGACGCCGAGCTTGCTGAGGTCACCGAAATGTGCGAGAAACTCCTCGCAAACCCTGTCATTGAGGATTATCGCATCGTGCCAGTTGAGGAGGCATAGCATGCGCTTTGGAATTGTTCGATTTCCCGCGTCAAACTGCGAGCAAGACGTCGCTCACGCTGTGACCTATCTTGGCCACGATTATACTTACATCTGGCATCAAGACACCGACCTCCAAGGTGTTGACGCCGTAGTTTTGCCGGGAGGTTTTAGCTACGGTGACTATCTGCGCTGTGGAGCGGTCGCGCGCTTCAGCCCGATTATGGGCGAAGTGCAGCGCTTTGCCGACGGCGGGCGTCCGGTGTTGGGCATTTGCAATGGTTTTCAGATTTTGACTGAGGCGCACCTGTTGGAAGGCGCGCTTTTACGTAATCGTGGCTTGAAGTTTATCTGTCGCGACGTGCCGTTAACCGTTGAAGCCTCGTGCGACTGGCTCGACCTTCCTAAGGGAACTCAGATTTCGCTTCCTATTAACCATAACGAGGGCAACTTCGTATGTGATGCCGACGTGCTTGAGCGTTTGCGTGCCAATGACCAGGTCATTTTGCGCTACGCCGGCGAGGCTCCTAACGGGGCTCTCGATAATATCGCGGGCATTTGTAATGAGAAACGCAATGTGTTTGGACTCATGCCTCATCCTGAGCGCGTTGTTGACCCACTTAGTGGTAATACCGATGGTCAATCATTCTTTACGGCCATCGCGGCAATGATGCAAGAGATAGGAGCGTAACGCGTGCCTCACGGAGACTTAAAATTAAGCGCAGGTTACTACATCATAATTGGTATTTACGTTCTGGTGGCTGTTGGTGCACTCGCGGTCATTATTGATGCCATGCGTCCGAAGCGTTCTCACGCGCGCGCCTCGCTCAAAGCGGCCGGCATTAAGCGTGAGCCTTTGTGGTTCTATCAGATTTTTGCGGGCCTTTACCTGCTCGTATTCGCTCTCTCACAATTTTCTTCGACGCCCCATCAGTTTAAGGCTGTCGCAATTTTCGCCATACCCGTGATGGTGGCATTTGAGGTTGCCTATCTTTTGCGGGTTATATTCCCGAAATATGTAACGTCTGATGACGTTGCCGCACCAACAGAAACGCCCCTTCAGTCCTCCGAGGAGATTTCACACGATGAGCATCATTAATGACCTCTCAGCCGACGTAGCGCCCGAGCTTGCTCAAGAGCTGGGCCTGAAACTCGATGAGTATGAGCACATTCTTGAGATTTTGCATCGCACTCCAACAGTGACCGAGCTCTATATGTTCTCGCTCATGTGGTCGGAGCACTGCAGCTATAAGCATTCTCGCAAATATTTGCGCCTCTTCCCAAGCGAAGGCGAGCACGTGTTGCAGGGGCCCGGTGAAAACGCGGGCGTCATTAGCGTAGGCGATGGCTGGGCCGTTGCTTTTAAGATGGAGTCTCATAATCACCCCAGCGCCATTGAACCCTATCAGGGAGCAGCAACAGGCGTTGGCGGTATTATCCGCGATATTTTTACCATGGGCGCGCGACCTATCGCATGTCTCGACTCGCTGCGTTTTGGCTCTCTCGAGCATCCTCGCCAGCGCTATCTGTTTGAAGGCGCGGTTGCGGGAATCGGTGGGTATGGCAACTGCCTCGGTGTACCAACCGTCGGTGGCGAAGTGTATTTTGACGATGCTTACGAAGGCAACTGCCTGATTAATGCTATGGCTATTGGCCTAATGCGTGAAGAAAATCTGACGCTAGCGACGGCAAGCGGCGTGGGCAATAAGCTGGTGCTTATTGGCTCAACGACCGGCCGTGATGGCATTGGTGGCGCAAGTGTTCTTGCGAGCCAAGAGTTCGATGAGGGCGCTGAAAGCAAACGTCCCGCAGTTCAGGTGGGTGACCCCTTTGAGGAGAAACTCCTCATCGAGGCATGTCTTGAACTGCTCCACAAGAATTTGCTCGTTGGTCTTGGTGACCTCGGCGCTGCTGGTCTTACCTCAAGCGCCTCAGAAATGGCGAGCCGCGGTGGGGTCGGTCTTGATATTGATGTCACCACCATTCCACAGCGCGAACTTGAAATGAAGCCTTTTGAGATTATGGTCAGCGAGTCACAGGAGCGCATGCTCTCAGTCGTTGTGCCTGAAAATTTGGACGAAGTGCTCGAAATCTGCGAGCGCTGGGGGCTTCTAGCCACCGTCATTGGCGAAGTAACCGACACGGGCAACTTCGTGGTACGCGCAGGCGACGAAGTACACGCGGAGATTCCCGCGCTGTGTCTCGCCGATGACGCGCCCATCTATGACCCTGCGATGAGCCGTCCCGCCTACATTGATGAGAAAGCAGCCTTCGATGTTGCGCTCGTGAAGAAGCCCGATACGGTTCAAGAACTCGGTAAAACGCTCGTGAATTTGCTCGCGAGCCCCAATATTTGCTCACGTCGCTGGATTTGGGAGCAATACGACCATCAAGTTATGTGCAACACGGCTGTTTTGCCCGGCAGCGATGCCGCGGTCATCCGCATAGGCAACACCGGCCGCGGCGAGATGACTAATCACGCTATCGCGGTATCAAGTGACTGCAATGGCCGCTATGTGTACCTCAACCCAGGACGCGGCGCGCAAATCGCGCTTGCTGAGGCGGCTCGCAACGTAACCTGCGCCGGCGGTGAGCCAGCGGCGATTACTGACTGCCTCAATTTCGGTTCCCCCGAAAAGCCTGAGGTGTACTGGACTTTTTATGAGTCGGTCAAGAATTTAGCCGAGGCCTGTAAGGTCTTTGGGCTCCCCGTTATTTCGGGCAATGTATCGTTTTATAACGAAAGCTTTGGCGAGCCCATTTATCCAACTCCCGTTGTGGGACTTGTTGGGCTTCTCGATGATGTGGAGCAGCGCTGCACTATGCACTTTAAAGATGCGGGCGACACCATCATCCTTGTCGGAGAAACTGACGATGAATTGGGCGGCTCTGAATATTTGAGCGTGCAGCATGGCATCGCGGCAGGAGAAATTCCCGCGCTTGACCTCGAGCTCGAAATTGCGGTGCAAGATGCCGTTCGTGCTGGCATTCGAGAGGGCATCGTTAAGAGCGCCCACGATTGTTCTGAAGGCGGAATCGGTATCGCCTTGGCCGAGAGCTGCATTGCTGGCAACATCGGCGCGAACGTTGCGCTTGACGATGAACTCGAGGCAACGTCATCGCTCTTCTCCGAAACACAAAGTCGCATCGTCGTAACAGTAGCCAACGGGGATGTTGAGCGCCTGCTCGATATTTTGAGCGCCGACAATGTTCCTTATAGCGTGCTTGGTGAAGTCGGCGGCGATCGCCTCATCATTGAAAATAAGATCGATCTCAGCGTTGCGGAAATGGCTGAGCCTTTTAACTCGTCTCTCGAAAAATTGGTAGCTGGAGAATAATATGTGCGGAGTTTTTGGCATTTGGTCTCGCGAAGAAGATGTTGCGCGTCTTACCTATTTTGGTTTGCAGGCGCTTCAGCATCGTGGCCAAGAGAGCGCGGGTATTGCGGTTGGCGATGGCAATACCGTCACAACGGTAAAGAACCTCGGTCTTGTCGCGCAAGTTTTTGAAGAGACTGACCTCAAGTCGTTGCCGGGTATCGTGGCAATTGGCCACACCCGTTACTCGACAACGGGAAGCTCAAACGCGTGGGAAAATGCTCAGCCCCACATGTCTTCAATCGGCAGGCAGCTTATTGCGCTTGGCCACAACGGCAACCTCGTGAATACCGCGCAGTTGCGTGAGCGCCTCATTAATGAGGGGGTGCACCTTTCGTCAACAACCGACTCAGAAGCGATTGCTTCGCTTGTGGGAGAGTTTACTAAGCGTACCTCGCATATTCGTGAGGGCATCGCCGAAACGATGAAGATTATCCGCGGCGCCTATGCCGTGGTCCTCATCACCGAGTCGGCGCTGTATGCCTTTCGCGATCCGCAGGGCATACGTCCGCTGTGCATTGGCGAGTTAGCCAACGGCCACGGATTTGTTGTCTCGAGTGAGACCTGCGGACTTGATATCGTGGGTGCGCATTTTGTGCGTGAAGTCGAGCCTGGTGAAGTCATAAAAATTAGCGAGAACGGACTCGAAACGCTCGGCGGCGTGCCCGCTGCTCATAAAGCACTTTGTATGTTTGAATATGTTTATTTTGCTCGCCCTGACTCAGAGATTGATGGTGCCTCAATGTATCAGGTGCGCTATCAAATGGGCACCTGTCTTGCGCAGGAAGCGCCCATCGAGGCGGATATGGTCATGGGCGTGCCCGACTCGGGCGTTCCCGCAGCCGCCGGCTTTGCTCACGCGAGTGGCATTCCTTATGGCGATGGACTTGCCAAGAACCGCTACGTTGGTCGTACATTCATTGCGCCGAGCCAGCTGCAGCGTGAACTGGGCATTCGCTTGAAACTTAATCCGCTGCGTCATCAAATTGAGGGAAAGCGCCTCGTTGTCGTTGATGACTCGATTGTGCGTGGCAACACCATGCGCCAGCTGGTTAAGATGCTGCGCGACTTCGGTGCCAAAGAAGTACACATGCGCATCACCTCACCACCGGTTATGTGGCCTTGCTACTATGGCATCGATATCGATTCGCGCGATCAACTTATTGCTCCCCACAAATCAATTGACGAGATTCGGGAGCACATCGGAGCGGATTCACTGGCGTATATCTCTGTCGAGGGCATGGTTGAATCGACGGGGCACAGCGCCGATCAGTTCTGCTTGGCATGTTTTAACGGTGATTACCCCGTCGAAGTTTCGGGCGACATGGCGGGCAATAAACTCGCCTATGAAGGATAAGTTTTCTACATTGAGGAGCTACGGTGGCACCAGATAAGGCGCACGATATGCAGAGTAATGCAAACAATGAGCAGATAACTTACGCGGATTCAGGCGTTGATACCGCTGAAGGCGCGCATGCCGTTGAGGTTATTCGCAATGCGGTTCGCTCGACATACCGTCCCGAGGTCATTGGTGACATTGGCGGTTTTGGTGGCTTGTTCTCAGCGATGAGTTTCAAAGATATGACCGAGCCCATTCTTGTGTCGGGCACTGATGGTGTGGGCACCAAGTTGGCGCTTGCTCAGAAACTTGGCAAGCACGATACCGTAGGCATCGACCTCGTGGCCATGTGCGTCAACGACATCCTTGTTACCGGCGCCGAGCCACTGTTTTTTCTTGATTATATTGCCATCGGCAAATTGAACTCAGACCTTGTGGGTGAGGTCGTGAGCGGTATTGCTGAAGGGTGCCGTCAAGCCAACTGTTCGCTCATTGGCGGTGAGATGGCGGAGCACCCCGGAACGATGAGCCCCGAAGATTATGACCTGTCTGGTTTCTGCGTGGGTGTTGTCGACAAGCCTAAGGCGATTGATGGCAAAGCGCTAGCCGCAGGAGACGCGATAATTGGTCTGGCGTCGAGCGGTATTCATTCAAATGGCTACTCGCTTGTGCGTAAAGTTCTTGTTGAGGGTAACGAAGCGAATCTTGACCGCACTTATGATGAACTTGGTGGGCAGACGCTCGGTGAAGCCCTGCTTACCCCGACGCGTATTTATGTCAAAAGCATTCAGGCACTGCTCGCTTCGGGTATTGCCGTTAAGGCAATGGCACATATTACGGGCGGTGGCATTTCGGAAAATTTGAATCGCGCTCTGCATGA
>CALLZE010000056.1 GCA_937858655.1 uncultured Coriobacteriales bacterium | reverse complement strand
CGAAGCGGTATGGCTTGCGTCGGCGATCAATATCTCTGAGTTCAAGCGTTTGCCCACGCGGCGCTCATACGTTGTGACGAAAAAGTTGACGAGGAGCGTACCGAACATGATAGCGAATGAGGTTGCCGTAACCTGTGGAGGCTGCCCATGTCCCATAAGACGATTGACCGCTTCCGAACCAATCGAGTAGGCCGCAAAAAGAAGCATAGCGGCAATCATCACAGCAGAATAGGTTTCATATTTGCTATGACCGTAAGGGTGATCATCATCGGCGGGGCGAGCAGCAAACGTCATACCAATAAGGCCCACCACGTTGCTTGTTCCATCAAACATCGAATGAAAACCATCGGCCGTCATTGCGGCAGACCCCGAAAAGAGGCCCCAAAAAAGTTTTGCAAACGCGACAAGAAGGTTGAGGCCCAAAATGACCCAGAGCACTTTTTTGATTTCTCGAACGCGCTTATTCTGATGGCTTATTGATTTGCTTAAAGATATGGCCATAACCAGTCCTATACTCTTGCTCGTATCAATTTGCTCAAAGCAACACCAAATACTTCTAGTTGACGCAGTTCCCTAAAGCTCAATTCATTCGTCTGCATGATTTCATGGGGTGCCACTGAATCAAAGACGAGACCGTACTCATCTGATTTATCCCACAAGGGTGTCCCCGGGAGCACGTGAAGCGTTGACATCTGAACGATATCAGCACCCGATTTCATCGCAAAACGCATCGACTCAAGAACCTCAGCAACGCCATCGCCCGGAAGACCAATAATCAGGTCGGCCTCCACGCGAATGCCCTCGCTCCTGCACGCCACGACACCTGTCAAAAATTTCTCTTTATCTAGAGTACGCTGTAATCGTTCAAGTGTACACATATTCGTAGTTTGTGGCCCTGTTTCAACGCTCACAACACCACATTTCTTGAGAAGACGAGCCTGATGCTCATCAATTGATTCAATATCAACTTCGATGGTATGAAGTCGTATGCCCTTTTGAGCCCAAGGCTCCATAATCTCGGCAAGCTTTTCAAGACGCGATAGCGTGAGATTGAATACTGAATCTATGAAGGTGAAGCTGCTGAGCCCGGGGGTTGACGCGACGCGCGCGACATCTTCCGCAACGCGCTTCCAACTGAAAGCTCTAATCCGCGTTGACCCCTTTGCCTCAAAGCAATAGGCACATTGATGAGGACAACCACGAAATGTCTCAAGATAAGCGGCTCCATCAAGCGCTGGAACGTGCTCAGACGTATAAGGAGGCCTAATAGTGTCAAGTACCTGAATAGGCTCCTCGGGAGCCATTCTCACGCCTTGAGGAGTCTTACACGCAACACCAGGGATGCCATAGGGATCACCTTCGCGCGCATAAGACAACAAGAGCGATGGAACACTCTTTTCGCCTTCACCCGCCACGACCGCATAGAGCTCAGGATGCTCTTCCAGTACTTCGCACGCGCGCGGCCCGACTTCAGGCCCTCCCAAAACGAGACGCACCTCGGGGCAAAGTCGGGAAAGCATATCCGTCAGTTTATATACCATCTC
>CALLZE010000055.1 GCA_937858655.1 uncultured Coriobacteriales bacterium | reverse complement strand
AGGTCGCTTCCCACAATATGAGCCTGCGGATTTTTTTCTGCAATCCACAGAGCGATGTCTCCCGTGCCGCTCGCAACATCTAAGATGTCATGAGGCTGATGTGACACAATATCTTTTATCATCGCGCCTTTCCACATGCGGTGCATGCCAAAACTGATGACATCGTTTGCCTTGTCATATGTGTCGCTAATATTTTGAAACACATCATAGACGAGCTCTTTCTTCTCGTCAGGCGTAATAGTATCAGCGTCGGGGAGAGTGCCTTTTGCGCGCGTCATTACAGGAGTGCTCCAATCACAATTGCTACAAAATAAAAGCCATTTACAAGCACAGCCTGTTTAGCTATGCGTTGCATGGCTTGCGGACGAGTCTTATAACTGTAATCAAAATTATAGATGGTAACGATGTTGCGTGCGCATACGATTACGGCGAGCGTCATAATCAACGTGCCCCATGGGAACGCGTGGCTGACGGTATAGGCACCTGCCACTCCAAGGGCGAACATCTGGGCAAGTGCAATGCCGCGTCCGCTCCATTTTTTGCCAAGAAGAATGGGGAGCGTTTTGCGGCCCGCGTCAATATCGCGCTCAATATCGCAGGTATTATTTGTTTGCATGATGGTCGCAATGGTGAAGAACAGGGGGAGCGCCCACACAATGACAAGTGGGTTAAACGTACCAACAAGCGCGTAATACGTTGCGTTACAGATGATTTCTCCCATAACGAGTCCCGAGATGAATTCACCGAGGGGAAGATACGATATTGGTTTGGGTCCAAGTGAATAAAAGGCAACAGCCGCAGCGCCTATAAGGCCCATTATGAGCGTGAGATAGTTAGTCAAGGCGACTACCGTTAAACCGCATATTGCGGCAATGGCGAGATAGGCTAGGGCAACATACAGCGCGCTTTTGGGGTTTAGGTTCTTGTTAATGATGGGCACGTCAACAAGGTCGACAGAGTTCTCTGCGGTGTCGGTACCTTTCTTGAAATCGGCGTAGTCGTTTAGCACATTGACGGCTGATTGCAGAAGTACCGAAGTGAAAAACATCAAAACGAAAATGAGCACACCACGCGCAGTAAAGAGGAAGCGCTGGCCTTGGCTATTGAAATGTTCCAGGGAAAGAGCGGCGCCGATGAGCACAGGCGAGATTGAAGCGACCCACGTGGGGGGCGAGGCGAGTTGCCACGCATCGGCAAGTGTTAATTTTTGATAGTTCATCTCAGAAGATGTTTGGGTATTCATTGTAGGAGTAAACCTTTCAGGTTCGTTTGACACATTTTACTATACGCCACTCAAGGAAAAAAGTTGACTAGGTGGTCAGAAATGCTACAATTTTGACTGTTTAGTCAGATTTTGAACAAGGAGTTCATATGAAGCAAAATGCGAAGAAAGTTATTGCACTAGCGATTCTTGTGATAGTTTCACTTGCGGCTCTTGCTGGTTGCGGTAAAGCGGCTGATAACAAGACGGGTGCGGATGCCAAGAAATCTTCTGCCCAGACCCAAACGATAAAAATTGGCACTTTGCAAACAGACGATATCTTGCCTTTGTGGGTCGCTCAAAGCGAGGGGGTCGCAAAGAAGTCGGGCATTAATCTTGACATTATTACGTTCCAGTCGGCTCAAGAGCAGATTGCGGCTATGACGGCCGGAGAGATTGATGGCATGATGACCGATATGGTCGTTCCGATGCAGTTGACCGCTGGTGGCACGCCCGTGAAAGCCATCACGGTTATGCAGGGTGCGCCTGCGGGAATTGTCGCTGCCAAAAAGAGCGGGATTAAAGAGATCAAAGGACTTGCGGGTGTAAAGACAGGTGCTTCATCCGCAACGGTTATTGAATATATTTTGGATAAGGCCCTCAGCGATGCTGGCGTGGCAGAAAAAGAAATCAAAGTTGAGGAAATTAAGAAACTCCCTGTTCGCTTTGAGATGTTGAACTCAGGAAAGATTAAAGCAGCGGGACTTCCTTGGACGTTCTATACGCTTGCTGTCGCTCAAGGCGCAACGCCCCTTGTTGACCAGGAGATGGCGTCACAATACACGTCGACCGTGCTTGAAATGAGCGATAAGTTTTTGAGCAACGCTCAAGCTGCCGCTCAAGTAAAAGCGCTTCTCTCTGCTTGGGATCAGGGCGTCGATAAAATTAACGCAAATCCAAATTCATATCAGGAGCTTCTCGCATCAAAGGCAAATCTTCCTGCCCCTCTTAAGAAAGCCTATCAGGTGCGTACATATCCAAAGTCAGCTCTCCCTGAGCAGTCACAAGTTGAGGATGTTGCCAACTGGATGGTGCAAAAGGGCTACCTAAAGAAGTCCATTGCGTACAATGATTTTGTTTATTCGCAAAAATAGTACTTGCAATTGCGATGAAACTCCTTTAGTCTTGTTTGAAATTATCAGGAGCCTCTGATAAAAGAGGAGTACTTTTGAGGTAATCGCCTCCAGGGAATTGGGTGTAAGCTGAGAGCCCAAGACGATGATCAAAAGGAATGGACTTTTTAGGCGACGGTAATTATCGAGTGGGCGCGCATAAGCGTCAACAAGGGTGGCACCGCGAGCCAGTATTGCAATCAATATTGATCTCGTCCCTTGATTAGGGACGAGATTTTTTTATACTTTTTGGTCGAAGTCTAGATACTCGTTCCTCATTCGGCAGCAAGGGTATGTGCTCAGAGAGCATGACTTTTGCGTTGCGCAGCTGATCGGCTGCACGGAAGGAGTCACCAATGACCAAGGATACGAGCACGAACTGCAAGACGAGCTTTGATCTGGACGAGAATGATATGCCGACAACGTGGTATAACATTCAGCCCGACCTGCCAACACCACTAAAGCCCTATCTTGATCCTGAGGGCAATCCCGCTTCGCCTGAATCGTTGGCAGCCATTTTCCCACCTGAGTGCATTGAACAAGAGATTGACTCAAAGCATCGTGACATCGATATTCCGGGACCTGTCCTCGATATCCTGCGCACGTATCGTCCGTCACCGCTCCGTCGCGCCCGCATGTTTGAACGCGCTCTTGGGCTGCCTGAAAACGTTCATATCTTTTATAAGTACGAAGGTGTCAACGCAAGTGGTTCGCACAAGGCAAATACCGCTATTGCTCAGGCGTATTACAACAAAAAGGCGGGCATTAAAAAGATTACGACAGAGACGGGCGCAGGTCAGTGGGGCTCTGCTCTCTCAATGGCGGGCTCGCAATTGGGCATCGATGTTGAAGTCTTTATGGTTAATGTAAGCTATCAGCAAAAACCTTACCGCAAGATATTTATGGAGACGTTTGGCGCAAAAGTGCATCCTTCTCCTACGAACCTCACTGAGGCTGGTCGCAAAATCTTAGCGGAGCACCCTGATACCAGCGGCTCGCTCGGCATGGCAATTTCTGAGGCTGTTGAGGTAGCTGCAAAGAATCCTGATACGAATTACGCTCTTGGTAGTGTTCTTAATCATGTTTGTCTCCACCAGACCATCATCGGTCAAGAGGCGATTCTGCAAATGGAACTTGCTGAAGAAGAGCCCGATGTAGTTATTGCTTGCGCCGGTGGTGGTTCAAACTTTGCGGGTATCGCGTTTCCGTACTATCGTCGCCGTCTTGAGGGCAAAACTAAAGCGCGCCTTCTCGCTGTTGAGCCTAAGGCATGTCCTTCACTCACCGCGGGCGAGTTCAAGTATGATTTCGGTGACCCCGAGATGATGACGCCACAAATGGAAATGTATACGCTGGGCAATGACTTTGTACCCCTCGGCATTCATGCTGGTGGACTTC
>CALLZE010000054.1 GCA_937858655.1 uncultured Coriobacteriales bacterium | reverse complement strand
GTGTGCTCTTCCGATCTAGCATCGGTACAAAATAGGGCGAAACCTTGCGAGGCCCACGCTCTGAGAGCTTCGAATGCTCAGCGCTCATCGTCTGAATGCCACCAATGCCTGTGCCAAAATAAACACCGATGCGCTCGGGTTCAATCGTTCCTTCAATACCACTTTGCTCGACTGCCTGAACTGCCGCCGCAAGACCCAACTGCGCAAAGCGATCTGAGCGGAGCATATCGGCTTTTTCCATATACTCGCGCGGATCAAAATCCTTCACTTCAGCCGCTAGTTTTGCTTTAAATTCAGTCGTATCAAATGAAGAAATGGGAGCGATACCGTTTTTGCCTGTTTTAAGGCTTTCCCAAAACTCATCGAGATTTTTACCAACGGGGCTTACAACGCCCATACCCGTTACTACTACTTTTCTCAAAGATGTCATCTTTCCTCCTACATTGCCAAACCGCCATCGACGCGGATTACCTCGCCGGTGATATAGTTTGCTTCGGCCAAAAACAGGGCTGTCTCGGCAACTTCTTCTGGTTCGCCCATACGTCCTAATAAAATCGTGGATGCGAGGCCAGATTGTTCATCAAATTTTTCTGTCATATCAGTGCGAATAAACCCAGGCGCAATCGCATTGCACGTAATATTTCGTTTTGCAAGCTCACGAGCGACCGACTTTGTAAGACCTACAAGTCCCGCTTTTGATGCCGCATAGTTTACTTGTCCTGCATTACCCATAAGTCCCGATACCGAACTCAAATTTATAATGCGTCCAAAGCGTTGCTTCATCATAAAAGGCGCTGCCGCTTTTATCGTATTGAAAGCGCCACGAAGATTTACATCAATAACCTCATCAAATGCCTCAGGTTTCATGGTGGCAATAAGTCCATCGCGCGTAATACCTGCGTTATTGACGAGAATATCAACCGTTCCAAACGTGCTCTGCACTTCAGCGATAGTTTGCTTAACAGCTTCAAAATCGGCAACGTCACACCGCCAACTCTGCGCCTTCACGCCACACTGCTCACACTTTTTGACGGTCTCAAGAGCAGCTTGCTCATTACCTGCGTAAAACAGCGCAACATCTACACCGCGCTGCGCAAATGCGTAAGCGATTGCCGCGCCAATCCCGCGCGAACCTCCCGTAACGAGTGCAACTTTTCCTTTAATCATCGCGTGAGAACCTCCACTGTTTTGATGAGTGACTCCTCATCGCATACATTAAGCGTTGTAACCTCAGGTGCCGTTCGCGCAATAAGCCCACTCAAAGTTGTGCCGGGTCCAAGTTCAACAAAGGTGTCGATTCCCTGCTCTTTGACAAGATGCTCAATGGTATCTTGCCAACGCACAGGACGCGCCATTTGAAGTTGAAGTAAGCGCGCAATTTCTTCGTGCGTCTGAGGCCTTCCTGTTACGTTTGAATACAGCGCAACGCTCGGCTCGGCAAAGGAAACCTGCGCAATATCAGCACCAAAATCTTGGGACGCCTGAGCCATGAGAGGCGAATGAAAAGCGCTGCTCACTTTTAAGGGGCGCGCCAATCCGCCTGAGGCTTTGACCTCTACTGCAAACTCTGTGAGTTGATCAGTTAAACCCGCAACTACAATCTGCCCAGGACAGTTGTAATTCACAGGCCACACGCTCTCGAAATGTTCGCAAAGTTCTTCAATGGTCGCTGCGTCAAGCTTCATGACAGCCGCCATCCCTGCGTCTTGCTTGGATGCAGCCTTTTCCATGTGACGAGCACGAGCACATACAAGCCCAAATACTTCATCAAAAGATGCGGCCTGCGCATATGCGAGCGCAGCCATTTCTCCTAACGAAAATCCTGCTGCTGCGCGTGCGACAATTCCCGCTTCTTCAAGCGCTGCTACTGCTGCCATCTCGACAGCCCAAATGCCCGGCTGGGTATTGATGGTTTGCATAAGCTCTTGCGCATCACCCGAAAAGCACATGTCTGAAGTGCCTGGACGAAGTGCATCAACGTGAGCGAAGACCTCACGCGCCGCTTCACTTGCTGCTGCAAGCGACTGACCCATGCCAGGAGCCTGCGCACCTTGGCCCGCGAAGACAAAGGCGCAGCGCGTTAGCTTATCCATGCATGCGCTCCTCGCAAGACCTCATAAGCTTCATCCATTACTTCGCGCACAATGTCTGCTGCAGGCTGAGCCTGAGTAACCATGCCCGCAACCTGACCAGCGAGGAAGCAGCCTTTTTGAAGATCGCCTTCCTGAACTGCAAGACGCAGCGCTCCTACAGCAAGCCCCTCTAATTCGTTATCGGGCATTGTGCTGTACTCAGCCGCCATGTAGTTTCTCGAAAAAGGTGTCTTGAGGCTGCGCACAGGATGACCGAGACGCTTACCCGTGACAATAGTTGAAATGTCAGATGCTTTGAGAATTTTCTCTTTGTAGTTAGGGTGAATTGTGCATTCCTCAGCAAGCAAGAAGCGTGTTCCCATTTGTACTCCTACAGCGCCGAGCATAAAAGATGCCGCAACGCCGCGACCGTCAGCGATGCCACCAGCAGCCAAAACAGGAATTTCGACAGCATCACAAACTTGGGGAACAAGTGCCATCGTTGACAAATCGCCCACATGACCGCCGCTCTCGCCGCCTTCGGCGATAACAGCTGTCGCGCCAAGACGGGCCACCTTCTTTGCGTGAGCAACTGATGCCGTGACAGGAATGACTTTAATGCCCGCCTCAAGCCAACGCTCCATAAAAGGCCCAGGATTTCCGGCACCCGTGGTGACAACCGCCACCTTCTCTTCCACTATGAGATCGGCAATTTCTGCCGCAAAGGGGCTCATAAGCATAACGTTGACGCCAAATGGCTTGTTGGTATGCGCGCGCGCCTGTGCGATTTGCTGACGCACATAATCAACAGGCGCGTTGCCTGCCGCGATAATGCCCAGTCCGCCTGCTTCAGAAACTGAAGCTGCTAATATGCCATCAGAAATCCACGCCATTCCACCTTGAAACAAGGGATACTCAATGCCCAGCATCGAGCACAAAGGAGAATTTATCAAAGGTACACCTCCGAAACTAAAATATGTGTTGTTAAGCCTGTTCCGCCTGAAGAGCCTCTACGAAGCGCACAAGATCGCCTACGGTCTCAACTTTTTGGTCAAGCTCAATGGTGAGGTTTACCTTATCCTCAAGATTCATAATCATTTCAACGGTATCAAGCGAGTCAATACCAAGCTCAGAAAAGCTGCTGTCCATTGTTACTTCTGATGGGTCACAATCATTGTGCTCTGCAACCAACTCTGCTACTGCTTCAAAAACCATAATTTCCTCCATACTTTCGTTGTATACTAGTTGCGTTTTTTAGTTATCAGTGATAACCTTAAAGCGAAAAAATGAGGTTATCAGCGATAACCTTGAAAGAGAAGTTTATAGCACCTACTAGCCCCTGTCAACAAAAAACTTTTCTCCGTACGCGAGAGGATGGAACCTACATATGCTTGAAGTATTTTGCGCACCACGCGATGTGTTTGACGAAAAAGCAAGTGCCCGGCGGCTTCTCGCCCAGGCGTATGCTGAGGTCCTAGATGAGCCTCTTCCGACAATGTGCACCACAAAACAAGGCAAACCCTTCTTTGCCGTACGGCCCGATATTCATGTTTCGCTCAGCCATTCAAGAGAGTATGTTTTGTGCGCACTTTCAGATACTCCTATTGGCATCGACATAGAGAAGGTACGTCCCATTAAGCAGGGACTTGACGAACGCGTACGTTCACCCGAAGAGCGTGCGTGCTTCGATTTTTTCTCATCATGGGTGCTTAAAGAAAGCTTTATCAAATGGCAAGGCCGCTACACACAGCACTTTCGCCATATATGTTTCACCGGCACCAAAAGTAAAGCGCTCGGGCCAAACAGCAAAGTTAACGCGCGCGTATACTGCCCGCTCGAAGGATATCGCATCGCGGTATGCGTATCAGGACAAAAACCACCGCGTGCCATCCACATGAGAAACCTAAACGCACAGCACCGCGCGCAAACTTCGCAAATTGAATACGCGCCTGTTACTATGTTACGTAAGCTTTCACACGCACATACGCCTCTGAGTCCTTAATGGGGAGAATTATCTTATGAGTCAGCAACAACCACAAAATGTCCGCGATCGACTGGTTAAGGTCGGCCTTGCCGAACTGAACACCTATGGCCCAAAAGATTTTTCCGTGCGTCGCGTAGCCGCCAGTTGTGGCGTATCATGTGCGGCACCCTACAAACATTTTCAAAATAAAAGCGAGTTTCTTGCTGCGATTATCCAATATGCAAACGAGCAATGGACACGGCGACAACAGCGCATCATGCGCAGTACTGCTGCGTCAACGCGCGAAAAACTGGTACTTATTTGCAAGGACTACATAAAGTTCTTGGTTGAAAACCCCTACCTTCGCTCACTGCTTATGACGAAAGATGAAAGCTTCGATTCTGAGTACATTGAACTTAAGCGCAGCATTAGCGGCACGACTCAGCGTCTTGTTGAAAAGTATGCTGCTGACCATAACATCTCTGATGAAATTGCTCAGATAAAACTTTTTGTTTGCCGTTCCATTATTTACGGCGCTGCCCTCATGATCGATAATGGCGAGTTGCCTAACACTCCTGAGGTTCTTGATGAAGTGGTTGGTGTCATCGATCGCGAGTTCGATCTTCCATAAACTTACGCTCACAATTCTTCCCAAGCACTCTTTGTCTCCCATTTGCCTCAAACAACGCAACAAACGCCCCTCACTCACACATAACAAAAAGACCCCGCATAAGCAGGGCCTTTCTTTTATGTCTGAAAACTGAGGTACTCGAGTTAGTCAACGAGCTCTATGATAACCATAGGAGCGGCGTCGCCCTTGCGAGGACCAAGCTTCAGGATGCGAGTATATCCACCCTCGCGACCCTCAAAACGCTCTGCAGCGGCGAATACTTTAGCGACAGTATCTTTATCACCAAGAGCGCTAATTGCAACGCGACGTGAATGCACATCGCCCTTCTTAGCGAGCGTGATAATCTTGTCAACCAAAGGACGAACCTCTTTAGCGCGGGTCTCGGTGGTCTTAATGCGGTCGTGAGTCAAGACTGCGGTAGCAAGGCTCTTGAGCATAGCGCGCGTATGAGCTGAATCAGTACCGAGTTTGCGACCTCTTTTTAGGTGCCTCATTTACATTTCTCCCTTAAGCCTTAAGACCCAAGCCCATTTCAACGAGCTTGTCTTTGACCTCTTCAATTGACTTAGCGCCAAAGTTGCGTACGTTGAGAAGATCATTCTCGCTGCACTCGACCAATTGGCCGATGGTATTGACGCCTTGACGCTTTAAGCAGTTATAAGCGCGTACTGACAAGTCGAGATCCTCAATTGGAGTATCGAGGTGACCGTTGTCTGAATCATCAATCTCAACAAAGATTGACTCTTCCTCCATCGGAGTGATGGTCTGCGCAACGAACAACTGCATGTGCTCATTGATAATACGACCAGCGCGAGCGATTGCATCGTCTGGATCAATTGAGCCGTTTGTTTCCACTTCTAAAGTGAGTTTTTCATAGTCAGTACGCTGACCTACACGCGTATTATCAACGCTATAGGTGCAACGAATGACTGGCGAGAAGAGTGAATCGACAGGGATTACACCAATCTCATCGGTCGCATTCTTGTTGCGATCAGCTGTAACGTAACCACGTCCCGTATCGATACGCATCTGCATAACGAGTTTTGCATCCTCATTGAGAGTCGCAATAACGTGATCTGGGTTAACCAACTCAAACTCTGAAGGAACAGCCAAGTCCGCGCCTGTTACAACGCAAGGACCTTCTGCACGAAGAGTAGCAGTGACTGCTTCTTCACCAATGCCGGTATCAGCGAATACGAGTCCCTTAACATTGAGAACGATGTCAGTAACATCTTCACGAACGCCAGGGATCGTAGAGAACTCATGCTGAACCCCATCGATACGAATCGAAGTAGCAGCGGCGCCCTCAAGTGATGACAATAATACGCGACGCATACCATTGCCTAGAGTGTAGCCAAAGCCACGGTCAAGTGGTTCGATAACGTAGCGAGCTACGTTTTCTGCCAACTTTTCTGCCGTGACAGCGGGCCTCATGAACTCTGTCATATTAAGCCTCCTGAACTTACTTACGATTCATACATTACTTAGAGTAAAGCTCGACGATGAGGTGCTCGCGGACCGTGATATCAATCTGGTCGCGCTCAGGAAGAGCAATAACGCTTCCCTGGAGCTTCTCAATGTCAACCTCAAGCCATCCGGGGACGCTTGAGCGCTCTGAAGCCACAATAGCTGCCTTGACAACAAGGAGGTCTTTTGACTTTGGAGCAACGGCGATCAAATCGCCTGGCTTAACGCGGTATGACGGAATGTCAACGCGCTTGCCATTAACGAAGATGTGTCCGTGACGAACAATCTGACGAGCCTCATCGCGAGACTTCGCAAATCCAAGACGGTACACAACATTGTCCAAACGAATCTCAAGAAGGCGGAGCAAGTTTGCACCAGTTACGCCTGATTGACGGCTTGCGAGCTCATAGTAGCTACGGAACTGCTTCTCGAGCATGCCGTACATACGCTTGGTCTTTTGCTTCTCACGAAGCTGAATACGATATTCACTATCGCGCGGACGCTTCTTACCAGCCTGTCCAGGTGGGTAAGGACGACGCTCGATGGCGCATTTGTCGCCGAAGCAACGGTCACCTTTGAGGAAGAGCTTCTCTCCCTCGCGGCGGCACAGACGACAATCCGCCCCTGTATAACGTGCCATAATGGGCAATCCTCTCGACTATGCTAGACGCGGCGACGCTTGCGCGGGCGACATCCATTGTGCGGAACGGGCGTGCAGTCCTGAATTGAAGAAATCTCCAAGCCAGCGGCCTGCAATGAACGGATAGCGGTTTCGCGACCTGAGCCTGGGCCCTTAGCGAAAACGGCTACCTTACGCATGCCATGCTCCTGAGCAGTTTTGGCTGCTGCCTCTGCTGCGAGCTGGGCTGCGAATGGGGTTGACTTACGTGAACCCTTGAAGTTAGACGTACCACCTGACTGCCAAGCAATTACATTGCCCTGGGGGTCGGTGATGCTAACAATCGTGTTGTTAAAAGTACTCTTAATGTGAGCCTGGCCAACCGCAATATTCTTGCGCTCGCTACGCTTAATACGAGTACGTACGTTTTTCTTAGCTGCCATAATTAGTTGCCCTTCTTCTTAGCACCGATTTGACGCTTAGGACCCTTGCGGGTACGAGCGTTAGTGTGGGTGCGCTGTCCGCGGACAGGCAAACCTTTACGGTGGCGAAGGCCACGATAGCAACCAATCTCCATGAGACGCTTGATGTTTTGTGAAACTTCACGGCGGAGGTCACCCTCGATAGTGTAGTTTGCATCAATGTACTCACGAAGAGCTGTAACCTCATCATCGGTGAGATCACGAACGCGGGTATCTGGGCTGATGCCAGTCGCCGCTAAAATAGTTTTGCTGGTGGTCAGACCAACACCATAGATGTAAGTAAGGCCGATCTCAACACGCTTATCGCGCGGGAGGTCGACACCGGAAATACGAGCCACGTGCGTTGCCTCCTAGCCCTGACGCTGTTTATGGCGTGGGTTGTCACAAATGACAAGCACACGACCTTTGCGCCGGATAACTTTACACTTATCACACATCTTCTTGACCGAAGGACGTACCTTCATATCAAACTTCCTTTCGGTTTTTTTACAAATATTATATTCCTCACCCAGCCGCAGGCGATTGTTGTTGTAGTTAAACCAAATCGTACGAAATTGCTTACCTTATGAGGGAGAATTTTCCTGCCCTCAACGACTTGTCCTTGCTTACTTGTATCGATACGTAATGCGCCCACGAGTCAAGTCGTAGGGCGAAAGCTCAACGATTACTTTGTCTCCAGGGAGAATACGGATATAGTGCATGCGCATTTTGCCCGAAATGTGCGCAAGAACCCGGTGGCCGTTCTCGAGTTCTACCTTAAACATTGCATTAGGCAGCGGCTCGACAACTGTGCCTTCAAGCTCAATTGCATCTTCTTTTTTTGCCACAAATATTCCTTTAAATCAAAATTATAGGGACACGCGAAGATTAATCATACCACCGTGTTCGCGCGAGCGTCAAGGTTGTCTGGAAAAAATTTTACCTCGCGCGCTTGCCGCGCATCAGACAGCAGATCGAGTGTGCTCAAAATATCGACGCGCTCTTCTGCAGACAGCGTGTCGGAATCGCACATTTCAATTAAGAGAGGAATGAAATTGTAGCATTTTTCTTGGCCGATACTGCGAATAATGAGTCGTCGCAGAAAACTATTCTCTGAGCCAAGCAAATCTCGATAAAGAAACTCTGTATCACCTCGATACTCTGAAAACAGTTGGCTTAACTCATTAAATGAAAGGTTGCTTGTATAGTGCGCATTGTGCCCAAGTTCCAATAGATGCTTTGTGTCCCCCGTCTTCACAAGAAGGCTGAGCCCCTCATATTGGATATCATGCGCGGTTTGATATTCGAGCAAGAGAGCATAAACTGCGTCATTCACTTTTTCCACTTTGAAGATGTTGAGCAAGCGAATCACCTCGCCAATCACCCTTTGATTGTCGTGCGAAAGTTGCTCAATAAGATACTCGTCGTAACCAATAGTCTTCATCAAACCAGCTACTTCATCCTGCTGCCAGGGCTGCATTTGATCAAGTATCTGGCTCAGCATTTCAATACCCAAATGTGAGCAAAAAATTCGTTGAAGATGAGGGCCATAGATGAGTTTCACGCTGGTGATTTTTCCAAAGCGATACTCATCAAGAGCTTCTCTCAGGAAAGTAATCACGCGTTCAGAATGTTTATCCTTGAACCACGAAGCGTGGTTTGATGATGAATTTCGCGTCAAAAAAATTAGCAGCGCGATTGCGGCAGCCAACAAAATAACTTCAAGCGAGTATACTAATGTATCCATAACGACTTGATATGCTCCGCATTCTCTCGTCAGCCACTAGGCTTTGCTCTACCAAAATTTCTACTTATTGCAGCACATCTCCCCTTTTTCGAAGGAGCGCCATGCAAAACATCAGAGAAATTCTTACCCTCGGAAACAAACGTTTCACACAGGGC
>CALLZE010000053.1 GCA_937858655.1 uncultured Coriobacteriales bacterium | reverse complement strand
TCAATGTTGTCGGCCACAAGCTTTGGCTATGTTGGTACGGGTGGAAATGTGAATAGCGCGCCGTTTGCATCCTCGTTTGAGTTCGGCCCCGAAGATGGCTCGTTTGAGGGAGTGCCGTGTGCATCGTGTCACTACTCTGATGTTCAAACGGAGCATCAATTGCGGAGCAAGAAAGGCTGCAAGACTTGCCACAAAAAAGTGACGAGTGACAGGAAAGCTAACTGGTCGATTATTGTGGGCAATGTGGGGGCCGAGGCATTTGCATCGTGTGGAACCCGTGAGAGCGCATGCCACCAAGATTCGTGGCACGGTAACAATCCGCAAAAAACAATCAATGCCCATAAACTTACCAATGCGAGCGGTTCAGAAGTGAAGAAAACTTCGTGCGCACCTGACGAGGGTGGGCTCAGTTGTCACGGCGCGGCAAGCGCGCAGTCACTTTTCAAATTTGGGGCGAAAGATCTCGCATCTGCACACAATGACTACTGGGTTGCTCAAAAAGAAAATCATTCAACGAATACTCTCTACACTGAAACGATTACGAATCTCGATTCGCTTCGTGGGTGTGGGCTTTGCCATGATAAACAAACCGCAATTGTTAATGGCGCAAAGCAACGTGCAAGCGCAAAGGCCTCAGCACGCAGTTTTGATTGTGAATCGTGTCACAACAAGGTGACTGCTGTTTATGCTGAGGATAGTTGTTTGAAGGCTCCTCAATGGAAAGCACCCACACTGCAAGCTCTACGGAAAAAAGTCGCTGAGGACGCCTTAACTCAGGAGGCGCAAGAATACTTGAAGAAACTTGCTCAGCAAACTACAGGCAATGATATCAAGGCGCCTGGGGACGAAGAAATTACCAGCAAGCTTAAGGCATCAACAGTAGATGCGACGCTTAAGAGTGTACCGACAGAGATCTTGCCAACAACACACCCCATTGCACCGAGTTCACCTTTCTCGATAATTCGATCATATCTTGCTCCCTACCCGTCGCTATTGAATCGTCCGACAACAAGTTGGGAAAACGTTTAACCGTTTGTCTTTTTGCCAGTATCTGTCTTGTATCATCTGTATATAATTAAAAGATATGAAGATTTGGCATGGGAAGGACGAGCAATGGCACAGCCTACAGTAGATTTCATTTGGAAAAATGGCGAGTTAGTTAAGTGGGACGACGCAAAGGTCCACGTGCTTACGCATGGACTCCATTATGGTTCAGGCGTATTTGAGGGAGCTCGTTGCTATAAGGGCGATGAGGGGTCAGCTGTCTTTCGTCTTCGTGAGCACATGGAGCGCCTTGAGCGCAGTGCCGCAATGATGCATATGGAAATCGGCTACAC
>CALLZE010000052.1 GCA_937858655.1 uncultured Coriobacteriales bacterium | reverse complement strand
TCTTCCGATCTGGCGGGAATAACTCTGCTGTATGCCTTGTCGCCTATTGATTTCATCCCGGACTTTATCCCTGTGCTGGGGTATCTGGATGATCTTATTATTCTTCCTGTTTTGATTGCGCTCACGATCAAGTTGGTACCACGTGACGTTATGGAAGAATGCCGTGATCAGTCGCGTGAGCTTTGGCAAACAAAAAGCCCAAAGAAGTGGTACTTTGGGCTGCCTGTTATTTTGTTTTGGCTGATTGTGCTGTATGCGTTAGCTCGAGTATTTATTCACAAATAACAAAATCCGCATCACCGAGCATACTATTCATCCGCAAGCGAAAGCATTAGTTTAATACGATTTTCCTGGTTTGCTTTTGTCGCGCTTGGGTCATAGTCGATAGGCACGATGTTTGCCTGAGGGTAGGTTTCGCGAATTTTTCGAATCATACCTTTTCCGACGATATGGTTGGGCAAACAGCCAAATGGTTGCGCACAGATGATATTTGAGAAACCGTGGTTTACCAGTTCAATCATCTCGGCAGTAAGAAGCCATCCTTCTCCCATTTTGTTGCCATAACCAACAAAAGGTTGGACATACTCTTTAAGTTCTTTATAAGTGCTTGGGGCAATAAATTGTGGGTAAGGCTTAAGGGCCTCAAGCATTGACGTCTCTATTTTCTGAATGTAATCAAAGAGCATTTTGATGACAAGATATTTTATCTTGTTGCCGCCATACAGCCTGATGTCTTCAAGACGATTGTCTGTTTTAAAAAGAATAAACGCTAAAATGCCGGGAACCATAACCTCACAGTCTTGGCTTGCGAGGAATTCTTCGAGTTGGTTGTTGCCTAGGCTTGCGTACTTGATGTAAATCTCACCAACCACACCGACCTTTTTCTTTTCAGTTTTTGTGACGGGTATCTTAGAATACTCCTCGGCAATTTTTTGATAGTTCTCTTTTATGTCGCCTAAGGCGAGTCCCTTTTTTGAGCCAAATTGCTGCGAGAGTTTTTCAACCCACTTGTCTGTGAGTTCACCAGCTTCGCCCTTCTTGTTTTCATAGGGGCGAATTTGGTTTGCGAGAAGTGTCATCATGTCGCCGTACGCGAGGGTGGCGAGCAACTGACGAATAAGAGGGAGTGTGAGGCTAAACCCTTCGGTTTTCTCAAGGCCAGAGAGGTTGAGAGATATGACGGGGATGTAGTCATAGCCCGCCTTCTTTAATGCCTTGCGCAACAAATGAATGTAATTTGAAGCGC
>CALLZE010000051.1 GCA_937858655.1 uncultured Coriobacteriales bacterium | reverse complement strand
TAAACAGTCTGACAGGTCGCCATAAGTTACGCCGAGAGGATACGTTGGTTGCACCGCGCCGCAACTTCTCGAAGGCTTCGCGCGCACAAAATCGCCCAGAAGTTGTGCCGGCGCTTTGTAGTTGCTGCCCGCAAGTTTATAGGCTGCGCGCTCCCAACGGCGCTGGAACTCGATGCCCGCCAACGGGTGTTCGCTCCCGAAATCTTCTGGCACAACATTAACCAAGAAGGCCGAATTCGAGTTTGCGCCCGCACGGGCAAAGCGACTCATCCCGTTAGTAACGACACCGCCAGCTTCGCTTGCAGCCGCGACAACATAGCCACCAGGACACATGCAGAATGAATAAACCGAGCGCCCAGAAGGCAAATGGCATGACAGCTTGTAATCCGCAGCGCCGAGCGCAGGGTGATGGGCCGCCGAACCATATTGAGCCTCGTTGATCATGTGCTGGTCATGCTCAATGCGCACACCTATTGAAAACGCCTTTTGAGCCAACGTCGCTCCAGCCTGGTGAAGCATCTTAAACGTATCACGTGCGCTATGGCCCGTAGCAAGAATCAGCGTATCAGCCGCAATCTCCTCGCGACCAGCTTCGCTTTCTACCGTGATCCCGATGAGTTGATTTGTTGCGTTCAATGTAATATCAGCGAGGCGCGTTCCGAAGCGCACTTCACCGCCGAGCGACTCAATCTTTCGTCTGATATTCTTCACGGCACCTGTTAAATGGTCCGTACCGATATGCGGTTTCGCCTGCCAAAGAATCTCTTCAGGCGCTCCTGCCCGCACAAACTCCTCAAGCACCGTAACGCACCTCGGATTATGAATATTCGTATTGAGTTTGCCGTCGGAAAAGGTGCCCGCACCGCCCTCACCGAACTGAATGTTCGATTCAGGATCAAGCGCCCCGTCACGCGTAAAAGCTGCTACTTTCGCAACTCTCTCATCCACCTTGGAGCCTCGCTCCAACACGAGAGGTCGAGCACCACTCAACGCTAATTTCAATGCCGCAAAAAGTCCCGCGGGGCCTGTTCCCACCACAACGGGCCGCATCTGAGGCGCGACATGTACTGGTTTTATGGTTGATGCCTCAACGGGAGCGGCGATGAACACATCACTATCTGCGATACGCTCCACTATGCCCGCTTCGACCTCAGGCGATGTGAGTTTTAAGGTAACACCGAGAGTTGCCACGAAATGAACGTCTGCTTTGCGGCGGGCGTCTACTGAGCGTTTGAGCAAGCGCACGGTATCGAGGTGCTCCTGAGCAATTCCCAACCTTTTGGCAGCAGCGCATCTCAGCTCATGGTCGCCCGAGGGAGTGCCTGCTGAGAGTGGGAGTTTAAGATTTCGAATCTCATCACTCGTTACTCCCCCCTCTTGAGAAGCCAGGCGGGCACGAGCGAATTGAGCAGCGCTTTCTCCCGCCACAATGCCAGAGCTCCACGCCCAATGCAGATTGTATCCTCCGCAGCGTCCGTCTACATCGAGCACCTCACCCGCAGCAAACAAGCCCGCCACTCGCTGTGATTCTAAGGTTTTTGGACTGAACTCGTCAGTCGATATGCCGCCTCGCGTAACTTGTGCCTGTTTGGAATCACCTGGGCCCATTATCGTAAGTTCGAAATTCTTAATTATCTGGGCGAGGTTATCGCAAGGTATCTCAGGCACGGGCGTGTTCGGACTAATATGCGCTGCACGCAATAGCGCGGCAGACACTCTTGCGTGAAACACTCCCGCGAGAAAGGTTTCTGCGGTTCTGGAGGAAAAAGCGTCTCGTCGTGCATACAGATTCTGCGTGAGTTCTTCAAGCGGGATATCAGGCAAAAAATCGATGGATAAGGTGTGTCCCTGATTCAAATAGCGCGAAAGGTCGAACACCATAATGCCGCTGACACCATAATCGCGAAAGAGGATTTCACCGCGCTCCGTTGCCACAGGCTTTGAGTCTTCGCCCCCATCTTGCGAAGAACTGGTATCAAGAATCGAAGCGCAGCAGCGAACACGAACACCTGATAAGCCACGAATCGGCTCTGTCTCCGTGCGGATTGGCACCAACACCGGCTCGCACTTTACTGTTTTGTGTCCGAGTTCTGCTAAGA
>CALLZE010000050.1 GCA_937858655.1 uncultured Coriobacteriales bacterium | reverse complement strand
TTCCCTACACGACGCTCTTCCGATCTCAAGCAGCAATCAGAGCCAACAAACACCACAGCGTGAAACGCAATCGGTACAGCAAGGCGGCTCTCTCACGATTGCACTTAAGGATTTGACCGATAAGGCCCAGTTCTACCCCATCACTCTTGATGGGGCACGTATGGAAGTCCTCGCCTTTAAAGACAAAACGGGCAAAGTGCACACCGCCTTCAACACCTGCCAAGTGTGCTACTCGTCAGGTAAAGGGTATTACGTTCAAGAGGGAGACTACCTCGTCTGCCAAAACTGCGGCAACAAATTTGGTGTTGACCAAGTCGAAATCAAAACGGGCGGCTGCAATCCTCTCCCCATATTTGAGAACGAGAAAAAGACCACTGACTCTGAAATTAGTGTGCCTTACGAGACACTCAAAAAGTCAGAATCATTTTTTGTAAACTGGAAGAAATAGCAGATTAAGGAAACCAGATATGAATCGCTACACTGTTACCGGAATGACATGCGCCGCGTGTTCTGCGCGTGTTGAAAAAGCCGTCGCCCACGTTGAAGGTGTCGACTCGGTGGCCGTCAATCTACTGACGAATTCAATGAACGTCGAGGGTAGCGCATCAACCGAAAGCGTTATCACCGCGGTACGCGCTGCTGGCTACGACGCGTCTTCTCAGCAGGATACAACGCTCGCTGGCGCCACTCACAAGGCCAACAGCGATGAAGAGATGTTTATTGACCATGAGACACCGCAACTTAAGCGCCGCCTCATTGCGTCGACAGGCTTTTCGCTTGTGCTCCTTTATCTTTCAATGGGTCACATGATGCTCGGGTGGCCACTGCCGCCTTTCCTAGCTGACAACCATGTTGCCATGGGGCTCACTCAGCTCTTGCTTGCTGTTATCATCATGGTCATCAACCAGAAGTTCTTTGTTAATGGATTTAAGGCGCTTTTTAAGGCCTCACCCAATATGGACTCCCTCGTCGCGCTGGGCTCTTCGGCAGCCTTTGGCTATAGCACCTACGCGCTTTTTGCTATGACCGCTGCTCAAAAAGCAGGCGACATGAAAGCGGTCGTTGGCTTCATGCACGAGTTCTATTTTGAGATCGCTGCGGTCATCCTCACACTGATCACTGTGGGAAAGATGCTCGAAGCACGCTCAAAAGGCAAAACCACTTCAGCACTTAAGAGTCTCATGAATCTCGCTCCTCAAACAGCTACCGTGTTGAGAGACGGAAAAGAAACAACTGTCTCGGTTGACAGTGTACTTGTCGGTGATGAGTTTGTTGTGCGCCCAGGCGAGAGCATTCCCGTTGATGGCGTCATTCTCTCAGGCCAAAGCGCGCTCGATGAGTCAACGCTGACGGGCGAGAGCATTCCCGTCGACAAACAGCCAGGCGACGAAGTATCAGCCGCGACTATTAACCAGTCGGGCTTTCTCACGTGCCGCGCTGTTCGTGTTGGCAAGGATACCGCGCTCGCGCAAATCATTCAGATGGTGAGCGATGCGGCCGCCTCAAAAGCACCTATCGCGAAAATTGCGGACAAGGTGTCAGCCGTTTTTGTTCCAACCGTCATCGCTTTATCACTTCTCACTATGGCGGCGTGGATGATTGCGGGGGCCGACGTCGGCCAAGCTATCGCGCGCGGCATTGCCGTACTCGTGATCAGCTGTCCCTGTGCGCTCGGCCTCGCAACGCCAGTCGCCATTATGGTCGGAAACGGCAAAGCAGCCAGAAACGGCATTTTGTTCAAATCGGCAAGCGCTATTGAAGAAGCAGGCAAAGTATCCATCATCGCGCTCGACAAAACGGGCACGATCACATCGGGCAAACCGGTCGTCACCGATATTGTTCCTGTGGTTGGTCTCACCGAGCATGACGTAGTTGAAGTTGCCGCCTCTCTTGAGGCAAAAAGCGAACACCCTCTTGCTCGGGCAATTATAGAACATGCCAAGAAGCTCAACATTAATACGAAAGAAACCACCCATTTTGAGGCACTGCCGGGCAACGGCTTGCTCGCCCAGATGGGAGAACACCACATCATGGGAGGAAATCACGATCTTGTGTCCAACAAGGTGACTATTCCCGCGCACGCTCTTGAACAGGCAGAAAGCCTTAGCCGTGAAGGAAAGACCGCCGTGTTTTTCGCGCGCGACAGCCTCTTCATTGGCATCATCGCCCTCGCCGATACCTTGCGCTCTGATAGCGTAAGCGCGCTGTCTGAACTGCGCGGCATGGGCCTTGAAACTGTCATGATAACAGGCGACAACGAAAAAACCGCGCAGGCCATCGCTCGTCGCGTTGGCATCACCAGCGTAATAGCGGGGGTTCGTCCTGAAGGCAAAGACGCCGCCATCCGCGAACTCCAAAAGCGTGGAAAAGTTGCCATGGTAGGCGACGGGATTAACGATGCTCCCGCCCTCACGCGAGCCGATATTGGCATCGCGATTGGCGCTGGCACCGATGTTGCGATTTCCGCGGCTGACGTGGTGCTCATGAAAGACTCGCTGCATGATGTCGCCGCTTCGGTACGCTTAAGCCGCGCGACGCTGCGCAACATCCGCGAGAATCTCTTCTGGGCATTCATTTACAATATTATTGGCATACCACTGGCTGCTGGCGTGTTGACTCCGCTTCTTGGGTGGCAACTCAGCCCAGTGTTTGGAGCAGCAGCTATGAGTCTCTCGTCGTTTAGCGTGATTAGTAACGCGCTGCGCCTCAATCTGTTCAAAGTGTATCCAAGTCGCGATAAGCACGTCCAGAAGGAGCCTACCATGAAGAAAACAATAAACATCAACGGCATGATGTGCGAGCACTGTGAGGGCCGCGTCAAAAAGGCACTCGAAGCTATCGCTGGCGTAGAAAGCGTAGTCGCAAGCCACACTAGCGGCCAAGCTGTTGTAACATTAAGCCAACCCGTCGCAGACGAAGTTTTAAAACAGGCTGTTGAGGCCCAAGACTACGAAGTCGTTGGCATAGAATAACAAACCTTGAGGAGAATA
>CALLZE010000049.1 GCA_937858655.1 uncultured Coriobacteriales bacterium | reverse complement strand
CGAGCTGCCCGACCATATCCTATACATAATTCTTTTTGTAGTATCGATGTTGATTCTTTTTTATGCTTCACAATTGCATTTAGCGCATCACAATAGAGTTCGTCAAATGATCGAAGCATATCAGTCTGCTTGTATACTGATAAATCATGGCCACAGTTTGGACAGAAATTTATAGAATCACCCATAAATTAATCATATCATCGTTCGATGGCACTCTGAAAAACAAAGTGAGTTTATATAGCTCTTAAGATTGTATAATGATGTCATGAAAGCGATTCTCTCATCGACAGGAATTATTACCTCTGAACTAGCCTCGACCGGTTTTGTCCAAATGCTATCTGAAGCGCGTAAATATAAACTGTTCCTGACCATGGCTGAACAGTCGACCTCGCAGCAGGACGAGCAACGTCTTGTCGATATTATCCTAGCTAACGTCGGTACAGTGGTATGTTTCCGCTCGGGTAGCCCTGCGGATGAACGATTAGTGTTGCCGCTGTTTATGCCGTTTATCCAGCAAGGGGAAATCGCTAATTTACCAGCCTACTCCTACTATGTGCGCATAGCAGCTGTACATGCTCAGGAGCCGATGTCAGGAGTGACGATCGTTGTTGATGGCAAAGAGAGCGCAGAAGTGGCGCGGCGAGTGATTGAGTCTTCCAGGGCATTGTATGCAAAGACGATACAGCAGGAGGCATCGGTTGCAAAGCCAGTACCAGCACCCATCTCATTGGTCAATGCCAGCAAGAAGCCTAGCACAACGCGAAGAACTAGGACAAGTCACGTGAGCAAGCAAGTCGGTGAAGAACTGTCGGGCATTACATCGCTCACGTGAGACTTCGACTTTCTTTCAGAAAATCGAAGTGGATTGATATGAAACACTGACCTGACTGCTGTCATATAGTCTGGGTATGTTAAAATTAAACAGATATGGATGTACTAAAAAAATACATTCGGCAACTTTTTGCCAGTGATTTTATGCGCATGAATGCAGCTTTTTTTGCGGGTTCTCTATTCGTTGCATTTTTGAATTACCTCTACTATCCCGTAGTGGGGCGCACATTACCGAAAGAGGCATTCGGAGAAGTGCAAGTGCTTGTGTCTTTCTTTATGACATTCGTAGTTTTCCTCACGGTTTTATCTTTTGTGGCTGTAAATATTGTCGTAAACGAAAAAAAGGTGGAAAAAGCTCAAGAGATACTACAAGAGCTGGAGCGCTTCGCACTACTAATTGGCATCGTGCTACTTGTCGCGATGACATTTTCGGCAAACATATTACAGGATATGCTCAAGTTCGATTCACCACTTCCATTCATTGTCGTCGGTTTGATTGTATTAGTAAGCATACCTGTCTCTTTCCGTAACGCATATATAAGGGGTAAAAAGGATTTTATTGGTGCATCGATAGGCAATGCCATAGGTGCGGGATCAAAGTTATTGTTCTCACTTCTATTTGTATTAGCCAGATTATACAGTAGAAAATTTCTTAACAGATTGGCCTAAGAGTGGGGATGAGTTAGTGCGCTATGGTGCTTTCACCCCACTGCTAATGGAGAAAAAGAGCGGATAGCGTACTGCGTTATGCTGAACGTGTATACCGATGGGTAAGAGTAAAAAATGCTTATGCTTAGGGGTACATTCTTCAGTTGTAAATTACTAAACCATAAGTTGTTCATAATGCTAGAGTTTGTTATAGTAAGCATTATGGGGATGAATAAAAGAAAAATTACAGCGGTCACAATTTTCGTGACAACAATATTTATTTTTGGCGCATCCACGGTGTTTGCTCTGAGCGGGGCTACTGTGCCCTCAGCTGAATCTGTTCTGACTGATAATGTTAACGATCAACCAGTAGGTGACTCAGCTGAAGCAACGCAATCTAATCAAGAAGGTGCTAAGGTTTCTAGCACTACGGCGGTTAGTCAGCAGGCTATTGACGGACAGGCTCAGCCAACTGTTCAAAACAAGCAAGTTGAGTCGGGTCTTGTCATGACCAGGAGTGGGAACACGACTGTTGTTACGGACGGAACCGGTTGGCTTGCTACTTTTACAGATGGAGCGCGCACGGTTAGTATGCGTGGCTCACAGCGCACCTTTAGCGAGCCCGGTGCTGTATATACAGTGACCCACAATGTCTGGGTGCGATTGTTAGAAGCACCGTTCAAGGGTGTTATCGACGAGGCTTGGCTGCAAAGCAAAGTAAGTGATACTAGCCTTGACGCGCTAGGGATTGCAATGCAGTACATTAGTGGAGCACCTACCTTGACGGATGCCTCGAATCGTACGTATGCGAGCGATGCCGATTATGGACCTATCGGCCCTGATGGGATAAGACAGGAGGGTTCTGACTTCAATGATTATCTTGGCGTAGATTATGACTATAACGGTGTTTCTGATAGCTATGAAATAGACCAACTTGGAGCATTGGACTGCTCTGGGTATATGAGAATGATATGGGGTTATAGGCTGGGCATGAAACTGACTAATCAGGCGGACGGCATGGGTGTGGCGCTACCACGACGCGCTGTTCAGATGTATGCGTCAGGTCCTGGGGTCGCAACGATTGCTCAGGGTTCGGATGCGCGGGCAAATATGGCAAAATTACAGCCAGGTGATCTGGTGTTCAGTGATGCGAGTACTGATGACGGAACGGCGATTGATCATGTAGGACTATATTTAGGGAAAGACTCTGCGGGCAACTACCGATTTATTTCTAGTAGGAAGACCGCAAACGGCCCTACTATGAGTGATATTGGCGGCAAATCCGTATTAAACGGCACTGGTCTCTACGCAAAGAGTTTCGTGGCTGCACGACGGCTCTAAAAAGTTAAACGCTCCTTGAGTTTTGCTCATAGGTGATAGGTATTAGCTGCTTCGAAGATTGCATCGCTTGAGGTAGTGTATAATTATTTTCAGAGGGTAACACATGAGATTAGCAGTTTTTGGGGAAACAAACCGTACTAAGCACTACCTTGTAAAGCGAGCGCTGGATGCTGGCTATACTGTTAATGTACTTGAGTCGCCGGAAAGTGAACACCGCCGTGGTCGTAAGGGTCTTACTAGTTTTGTTGGTGAGATTGATAACACCAAAAGCATGGATAAGGTTATGAAAAATGCCGATGCGGCCGTCTGTTTACTGCAGGGCACACAGGATGATTTTGATGACAAAGCTGAAGAAATAATAAGAAGCCTCATCTCTTGTATGGAGGCTAATTTTGTTAGACGATTAGTGATATTTTCTTATGTTAAAACTGAAACACGTCAGAAGGCTCCACAAAATGGCGGCCTGTTGCGCTCTTTGCTTTCGGCGATCGTTAAGCTCAGTGATCATTCTCAAACTATTGTTGATTTGTTGAAGGAGACGGATATAGATTGGACAATAGTCGGGCATCCACCTATAGCCACAAGTCTAGCGAGTGATATCGAACAGCCAGTCTTTGATATTGAAACGCACAGTAAAAATCTTGCTAAGCAAATCATTAATCAGATCACTGATGTAGGCTACCTCAAAGATACGTTAGTATTGTCTACTTAGCCTACAGCATGGGCTAGTTATTTAGTTGCTTTTTGGTCTTTTCCCAGTCTAATCGTTCGAGTATAGCATTGTAGCTGGCGAGATTGGCAGGCTTCGTTATTTGTTGGCTGAGATCAACCCCTACTACGTTGTAAGATAGGCGAATCGGAAGACGCGCTAACCCCATGGTTTTAGCTTGCGCGAGACAGGTATCGTGGAAGGCCTTACAGCCATCACTAAGCTTAGTCCAGGCACGGAGTTGGTCGTCGGTAACTTTATCGCGAGCAACGCTCATAGTGACGTCAATTGCAGCCGAGCGCATGACTTCTTCACTGAATTGTTGATCAAATATGAAATTACCGAGCGAATAGGTGATGAGCTTCCCCTTGTACGCTTCCGTTGGTTGAATCCAGTGCGGGTGGTTGCCGATTACGGCATCGGCGCCGTTGTCGATCATCTTGCGGTATAGATCACGACGCACTGTGTCTGGGATAGCTTGATACTCTTGTCCCATGTGCGGGAACGCGATGACAGGCATTATCTTGGCATATTCTTGCATAATGGCGATAGACTTATCTGTTACCGTGTAATACACGCCGTCAAAACCACAGAGTGCGATCGGTATGGCAGCATCTTGCTGTTGGTTATCTATCATGACGCGAGTTGGGAGTGATATGACTTCACAGACATCGTTCTTGACGTGAGCGTTGAAATTGCCGAAATGTTGGATACGGCTTGCCTCAAGCGCTTTACGTGTGGCTTCTAAGCCTGGTTCACGTTTCTGATTCTGTGTATGGTTATTGGCAAGCGATAGTACGTCAAACCATTTAGCTGCCTCCGGTAGGGAGTCAGTGTCGCAGTTAAACTCCCATAGCTGTGGTACGAATCCGATGGGTTGTTTAATGCCTGGGACGGCTGGACACTCGAGGTTTGCAATCCAAGCGTCATAGCTTTCGCGGTCAAACTCATTAAGGCGGGAAAATGGGTATTTTTCCTTCATGCTACTCTGTTGAGACCAGTCATTCATGCGTCGTCCCCAATATACATCCCCTGCTAGCAGTATTCTGCTTTCAAGAGCGATATTTTTTGAGAGTGTCGTTGAATACGGTATCTCAGGAGCGGGTCGGTTTTTGTACCAAACGCTGAACATGAGACCAGCGCCAATTAAACTAAGTACAACCAGACACACGATATTCTTGCGCTGAGTAGCTGAAAGGTTCTTTATAAAGCCTGTAATCCGCTTTTGTGGCTGTTGAATTTTTCTATTCTTGTTAGATTTCCGATTTACACTTTTGACGGATCTTTTCTTGAACAAAGCTAAGGGAATTTTCATATTAATTCGACTCCTTTTCTGGTCGTCCAAATCCAAGGAATCCGTAGTATTGTAAATACGGGAAATCTCGGTATTTGACACGCCCATCCAGATTGCCTCCTACTAAACCAGCAAATCCTGGCTTGTCACTAAGGTCAACGACAACATCGACATGACCAAGATTATCTTCGAAATCCCCACGCCAAAAAACAACAAAATCTCCGATTTTTGGCTGCAGGCCTTTTTCGAGTACTTCTTCGCGGGTATACCATGTACCATTTTTCTCAAGATTTGCTGCAAAATCTCGAGAGTTAATCAATCGCCATGATTTCGTTTTTTCATTGTATAGTGGTGACCCGGCTTCATTTGCTACCCAACTTGCAAACATGGTGCACCATTGCGCATGGTAGCCTTCGGTGTACTTATCAATTTCTGGCCCGCAATTACAGCCTTTTGGCGACTCTACGATGTCCTTGCGATATTCAGCAAGAGCAACTTCAGCGCGCTTTAAGCCATAATCTATTTTGGGCTTGGTGCTATCAGTTGGCTTGGCCTCGGTGGCTATTATCGTTTGAAGTCGGCTAGCGGCCATTGCTGCAGGATCATAGACCATATCCATATAGCCAATGTAAGCGAAGAACGAAGCTACGACGCCCAACAAGCCGACGTATGCTATTTTTCTAAGATTAATCTTAATGGGCATATTTTCGCTCCAATAGGCGCAACAATGCTTGCGACTGCTTTGTGTGAATATTTACTGCACCTAATAGTAGGCACTCATCTTCTGTAACATGTTCAGATATTTGATTGAGCAACTGACTGCCATCAGCGTCGCGGTAGGGGCTCGTATTGCCAAGATTAACGACCTTTATTTTTTTAGTGAATCGTTTTTTGCCATAGCGCTGAACTTCTTTTAGTACTTTTTGTTCGTAATCACCAAAAGTGAATATGTAATCTGCTTTTACAGAATTTACGGCTATGTCAACAAATTGGCCAACGCGCTCTGGTCGATCGTGGCGATTGTTAAGTATAACCGCTTTTTTGGTATTGCTACCAACTTTACTGCAGAGTGTCTGGGATGTTAATACAAAACTTTCCCTGTCGTTGATGGCAAATAAGTTTGCCCAGTGTAGCGTCTTTTTGCGACGCTTCACCTGCTTGAGAATAAACGCACCTGGGTCGGGCAGCGCCTTATGCATACCCGCTAGCGCAGTAGAGCGCTTAACGCCAACAAGTTGAGCCACCTTTAATGCGATTGCGACATTTGCCTTGTATTCAAAATGTTTGAACTTAGACATATGCTTTTCACCAATCTTCATATCTCCAACAGAGTGCAAGACAGTATTACGCGCTTTGCATTCTTGTTCTAGTATGGTGAGTAATTCCTTGTTGGTTTCCGCCGTTACTAGATGCCCGTTCGTGGGGATTGTTGCGCAAAGGCTACGAGCTATCTCGGGAAGCGTTTCACCGAGCATGTCCATATGATCTTCGCGGATATTGGTGATGACACCGATAGTTGAATGCATGATTTTTTTCTCTAGATAGTTCTGGTAAATTGGGTTGATGGCCATGCATTCGAAGACCACTGCCTTGTAGCCTGCGTTCCGATAAGAATCAAGTATCCGCTTTTGTTCTACGATATCCGCTTCTTTACGAGGAACCACTATGTCTTTACGGTGATTAACTAGTATTCTAGCCGCGGTACCGGTCGTTTTACCAAGAGTCTTCACTTTGCCTTCTCGAAGTGCTGCCGCTATCAGGCGGGTAACTGAGGATTTGCCACGAATACCATTTACATGGATTCGATGTTCGAATTCCTCGAACATACGAGCCTTATGGTTTCGATGACTCCGAATGCTATAAATGATGTAGCTTGAGAAGAGTATGAAGATGATTAATGAAGTCATATCGTTAGACCGCCAGCTTTGTTATGAATGAAACGAGTAGATTTGGAATCACGCCTTTTCTCAGGGATGGCACGAGTGGCTGAAGGCTGAGGTCATTGGTGAGCACTGCAATGGCAATGATGATAATCAAAGGCGATGGGCGGTATCCGGGGATGCCGATATATATGGCGACATAATCTATAAGCGTGACAATAAAATATCCGCAGAACAGACTTAATACAAATCGTTCCAGCCCGATTACTAGTGTATATTTTTGAATTAGTTTGATTGCCAAATAACTACACGCAACGCCAGTGAACATCAATAGAGCCTGTATTGGTGAGCTGAACAAGACAACGGCAAGGAATGGCGCGATTAGATAGCCGCCACTTCGTATTCCAAAGCGATAATACGCCAGAATGCTCATAATTAGGCTAATTGGTAATACTATGAGGGGGCTTGTAAGAGTTAGAGGCATATAAGTCGCAAGCTGCACGCTCATGGACGTAAGCTGTTGGTATGGGATTACATAAGAAAGAGCAAGGCCTATAGCGGCCGTTGCCGCTGTAACAAGTAGGGTGGCAGAGAATGTCTTGCCTAATCCATATTTTTTTGCGCTGATGGTGATTAGCCCGGGTGTTACTAGACTAGTCAGGAGCACCTCTTGATCGAATACTACTTGAGAATCCGATATCTTTAGAAGTATAAGGCCAACGGCAACTGAGATTGAAATACAGACGAGGGATGTCCATCGATTGCTTAAGGCAAGTTTTGCTATGAGGTGCTTATATATAAGCCAACATAGAAACGAAGACGCCATGGTGAGTAAAAATGCTTCAAAGCTTCCAAAAAGCGTACCAGCTAATACGCCCGGTACAATAATGCCACCGGGAGTCGTACCGTACCGTTTTTTATATAGAAGCGCCAACACTGCGCCTACAAGAAAAACTATCCGGGCTAGCTCAATAGAACCTCTGAATAAATCCACTGGTCAGAACACCTTCACGATTAACTAACTATACCTTTACTATAGCTGAAAGTTGTGTATTTGTCAAGTTATGTTAAAGCCAAGTTGTTTATCAACTAAAGTGCATGGAATGGATAGCTTAATCTTAAGTTCTTTATTCTCTGTCTTCCTCATTCTACGGGCGCACGTCCCGCGTCAATATCGTTCGTCCCTAAGGCTATAAGCGCCTGGGGCGCTCCATATTGACCCATGACGATACCAACCCGTGCCCCTTTGACAGAGAGGCAGAAAGCCCTCTCAAGAAAAGAAGGAGAAATAACAATGAAAGTATCAGAATTAACACAAACTGCAACCACCGAGTATAACGGGTGGAGTAACCGAGAGACATGGATCGTCAACCTGTGGATGACGGGTGACCAGGGCTATTATGGGCAGCTCTGCGAGATCATATCGTCATATAGCGACCTGCACGACCAGGCTGAAGCGCTCGAGGACTGGATTCGGTTCGAATACGACGGTGATTATTCGAGTATATGGGCAGATCTCATAAACAATTCACTCGCCGAAGTGGACTGGTATGAGATTGTCGAGAAGAATCAGGAGTAAGCCTGAGACGTCCTGAGTGAGACGGAAAAAGGCTCAATCAAAGAACAAAATTTTCAATTGTATCAGACAATTGTTTTTCAAAGTGTTTGAAGCTGTGGGAAGCCCTCTCTACAGTGGCTATGCGAGTGGTGTCCTTGTTTATGATAGCTTCTGTTCGGGCTTTCCAGTCATCAATCGAACCATATATCTCTTTGATGCCTATGTCGTCACTGCCGTAGACTATGAGCATTGGCTTATCAACGTTACCCAGAAGCGCCCCGTTTTCGCGACCACCGTACATATCTGCAGAAGTATTAGCTACACAGATAGACAAGTATGTTTGCGCGGAGAGGGGTGTCTCGTCGGGCCAACATTGTGCGCCTACAAGTGTTGTTGGCTTGTTTTCGGCAATAAGTTTACGAGCTTTCTCTACATTCGTTTCGTGGTTTTTATCGCGGCTTGCCCATGCGACCATATCTGTCGGAGCAAGCAGGATTACTTTATCGATATTGTCAGGAGCTTGCGTGTTCATATAATGAACTACCTTGGTGCAGCCGAGAGAGTGACCCTGCAAGATGAACCTTGTCTTGCCAATCGACTTCAAGTAATTAATCGCTCCGTTGATATCATGGACGCACTCATCAAGCATCTCAAAGCAACTACCGCCGAGCTTTGTGCCTTCGCCCCAGCGGCTCAGTTCATCCTTTTGCCAGAATGAACTGATGATGCCACGTCCGCGATTATCTATGGCAAAGAATGATACGCCAAGTTTGCTATAGGTCTCATGGAGTGTATCGAGAAAGGCATTTTCGTAGCCATTTCCTGACATTCCGTGCATGTGTATTACTGCGAGGTCGCCATCCGTATTACTGAGCCAGCCCTGTAGCTCAATGTGATCTGGGGTTTCAAACCTAATAAAATCCAATTTCATAATCTGATTATACGCTACGTCCATTGAGACGAGAGTCAGAGTTGGGATACAGCGCTTCGATTATCAGTGACATTGTCGGCAGGTACTTGTCTGGATTGGTGCGCACATCTTCAAAGAACGCATCTTCATCAATCCATTTGACTTGCTCGACTTCGGTTGGCTGTGGCGTAAACTCGCTCTCTGGTTTGTCGCAAATTGCCGTATACCATTGGCAAAACGAATGACGAGGGGTGGTGAATTTCATTTTCGGCCCTTGTGTAAACTTAACGCCGGTTAACCCAATTTCTTCATCGGCTTCTTTATAGGCGTTTGATTCGTAGGTTTCGCCAACCTCAAGCGTTCCCGCCGCAGCTGGACCCCATTTACCGGGGTCTTTGTCCTTTGTTAATAGTCGTTGGGCGATAAGTATCTGGCCTTTTGAGTTTGTAAGCCAAAGGCCTGATATGCGGTAGTAGTCATTTTTAAAATCAATTTCATTACGCGGCTTTGCGCCAATGAGATTGTCTTGATCGTCTACGATTTGATATAGATCCTGCATAGCTATGCCTCATACTCCCAACCTGGCTGCCAAGCCTTCTTTTTGCGCCAGTCATTAGCAAAGGCCTCGTCCCATGTCATTCCCTTCAATAAGACATCTAGCGCAAGTTGCGGAGCTTTGTGGGCAACTATGGCGATATGCCTGCCGTCGAAGTCTTCCCGTATAGAGTTTAAAAAGTCATTGACGCGTGCTTTGATATCCTCATAGCTTTCGCCATTCGGCATCGGTGTTGCTATTGAATTTTCTTGCATAGGTTCAACAATGTCTGAATCTTCACCGTTCAAGTCGCCGTAGTTACATTCTCGAAGGCGTTTATCTGAATATTGCGGATATGTATCTCCCCAGGCTAGACGTGCAGAGTCAATCGCCCTCGAAAGGTCAGACGTAAAAACAGCGTCAAACACTTTATCTGCCGTTAGCTTGGTGAGGTCTTTCGATTGAATTATGCCCAAATCGGATAACTTTGCATCATTCCAGCCAGATGATTTATGGTTCTCGTTATCCAAGGTCGTTCCATGGACGAAATACGTTATCTTGATCATATAATTCTTTCAAAATTCATGTTTTGATTATATCAATGTTCTTCCTTCCTCTGTCTTCCTCATTATACGGGCGCACGTCCCGCGTCAATATCGTTCGTCCCTA
>CALLZE010000048.1 GCA_937858655.1 uncultured Coriobacteriales bacterium | reverse complement strand
CCAAAACACGCTCGCGCAACTTAAAGAAGACGAAAAAGAGGCGGCAAGCCTCGAATTCGAACTCAAGGCGCGTAAAATTGAGGTAACTCAGCGCAACGAAGACCGCGCGGCGACGCTCAAAAATCATAATCGCGAACTGCTCGCGCTCCTTGATGCGACAAATGCCACTGAAGCGGCCGCAGAGACCCAGCTCGCAAATCAAATCATTCTTGGGCAGTATAAAGACATCACGGTTGAGCCAGGCTCGCCTGTTGAAACCGCTATGGAGTACCGCGGCATCCCTTATGTGTGGGGAGGCGCATCGAAGCGCGGCTTCGACTGCTCGGGGCTGCTCGTCTATGTGTTCGCGCAGCACGGTGTTTCTCTGCCGCACTATTCAGGCAGCCAGTACAAGATGGGGACTGCGGTAACGGGAGAACTTGCGCCAGGCGACGCGGTGTTCTTTGGCTCGCCCGTCCACCACGTTGGCATTTATATCGGCGGTGGATACTTTATCCATGCTCCCCATACGGGAGATGTGGTAAAAATTTCAAAATTGAGTATCATGAGCGATTATGTCGGCGCTCGCCGTTATAATTGGGAGACGCGCACGGGAGCAATTCGGTAGCGCTGAAATGACACGGTTGTAAAAACAGGCACGCGTGAATGCATGCCGCGTTGAAATACAGGGAGAGAGAATGAAGAACTGGAAATTGCCCGCGTGTGTTGGACTACTCGGTCTCATTGCAGCCGTTACGTGTGCGCTCAACTATCCTGCTGTTGAAAGCCTCGGCGCAAAAGTGCGCCTCCCGGTTTTTCATGGAGCACTCACATGGGCAAATCTGATGGTGTTTGTGCCCTTCGGCATTATGGCACTTGTGTACTTATTTAAAGGTAATGAACAGGCATATCACTGGGTATCCGCGCTGCGCATTGTGACCGTTTCTATGTGGATTGTTGGTACCGTACTCGGATTTCTTGCCGCGATGAACACATGGGACTTCACCGGTTCTCAAACTCCCATGATGCAGCTCCTTATGTCTGATCCGCGTCTTGTTGCGCAAATCGTCATCGGACTGTGCGGCATCGCGCTCTTCGTGTTGCCCCTTATTGTTGAGTCAAAAAAGGTGCGCGCGCTTGTAGAGTTTATCTTTGTTTTTGGAACCGGCGCGGGCCTCAGCTGGGCGATGACGGCGGGTAAAGCACTGCACCCCGATTCTCCTGTGCTCAATTCATCAGATTTCATTATCAAGGCGCTCTTTTTTGCCATGGTTATCTCGAACTTGGTTATGGCTGCTGGCTTTAGCTCGGCTCTTGTTGCCGCTCGCTCGAATCCCCTCGCGACAAAAGAAAGCCGTTAATCCATTTTTTGGTTTTTCGCAACAATTTATTCATTTTGAATATGGTATCTTTACTATGCAGCTGGAAGGGAAGCCAACTGCATAGTTTTATTTTAGTAGGGAAACATTAGGACCATAGGAGGAAGTATGAAGATGCGCAACACGCGTTTCTTTGTTGCAATCGTGGCCTTGATAGCAGTCTCACTGCTTGTCGTTGGTTGCGGTGGCAAGGGAGGAAATACAAGTGGCAAAACCACTCTGACCATTGGTATTGGCGCTCCACTCACACAGGGTGTAGTTGCAATCGGTCAAGGTATCAAGCGTGGTACCGAACTCGCGGTTGACCAAATGAACAAGCGCGATGACGTCAAGAAACTCGGTATCACTTTCAAGACGACCGAAGGCGACGACCAGGGCGACCCGAAGACGGGCGTTACTGCCGCGAATACCTTCGCATCTGACCGCAGCCTTATTGGTGTTGTTGGTCACTACAATTCAGGCGTAACAATTCCAGCTTCAAAGATTTATAACGACAATCGTATCGTTATGGTATCTCCAGGCGCAACGAGTCCAAGCGTAACCGCTCAAGGTTATGACGTTGTATTCCGTACCTGCGCAACTGACGACCTCCAGGGCCCTTACGCTGCAGACCGTGCTCTCAAATTGGGCTACAAGACGGTTATTGTTGTTGACGACTCAACAGCATACGGCGAGGGTCTCGCAAAAGCGTTTGAGGAGGAGTTCGCCGCAAAGGGTGGCAAGGTTTTGTGGCACACCAAGACGCAGGCAACTGATACCGACTTCAATGCTCTCGTAACTAAGGCAAAAGCAAAGAACCCAGCAATGGTTTACTATGCTGGTCTTTACAACGCGGGCGCACTTCTCTCAAAGCAGATGAAGAATGCTGGACTCAACGTTCCTGTTATCGGCGGCGACGGTCTTTATGACGCAGAGTATCTCAACTTGGCTGGCGAGCAGGCAGAGGGCGACCTCACGACGTGCGTTGGCCTTCCTGCATCAATGCTTCCAGCAGCAGACCAGTTCGAAAAAGATTACAAGGCAAAATTCCCTGGAGAAGAAATCGGTGGCTTTGATGCTTATGCATACGACGCCGCGATGGCTATCATGGAGGCAGCTGTAAAGACTGCTCAGAAAGATGGCGCTGATAAGCTTACTTCACCACAGGGTCGCGAAGACCTCATCAAGGCAACCGCTGCCATTTCATTCGATGGCGTAACGGGCCCCATTTCATTTGACAGCAAAGGTGACACCAAGAACAAGGTTGTTACGCTTTACAAAGTTGTCGAGGGCAAGTGGGTTCCTCAGGCAGAGGATAAGTAATTTAACATGAGCGAAGGCGCGCGGGACATTGACCCGTGCGCCTTTCTTCACGTAACCGCGCGGCGGTTACCTTCGTAAGGGATATTTTGTTTATGGATACCATTATTCAGCAACTTGTTAATGGAGTGACGCTTGGTGGCATGTACGCCTTGATTGCACTCGGTTACACACTCGTATACGGTATCTTGCTGATGATCAACTTCGCACACTCCGAAATGTTTATGTCGGGTGCGTATTTTGGCCTTTTTACTATGCTCTTTTTTACCGATGAGGGCATGATTGGCAAGGTTACCTCGGCATTGCCATGGATGTCATGGTTGACGCCCGCTCGTGAGTTTTTCTTGGGGTCAACATTTGGTCTCATACTACTTTTCGTAATTGTGTTTGGAGTGGCCGCCGTGCTCACCGGACTGCTCGGTATGCTTATTGAACGCGTGGCTTATCGCCCTTTGCGCAATGCTCCGCGTCTTGCTCCCCTCATTTCTGCTATTGGCGTTTCAATCTTTTTGCAGAACGCCGTGCTTCTTTGGGTCGACTCTAAGGCGATCCCATTTCCTTCGATATTTCCGGTCAAGACATTTGCATATGGCATAAACTCCCTCAAGATATTCATCGTTGTCGCGTCGTTTGTGCTGCTTATATTTCTTGATACGTTTGTTTCAAAGACGAAAATTGGTAAGGCAATGCGCGCGACGTCGCAAGATCGCGACGCGGCCGGCCTTATGGGAATTGATATTAACTCGGTCATTGCGCTGACCTTCTTTATTGGACCAGCGCTTGGCGCGGTAGCCGGTATTTTCCACGGCATGTACTACGGCGCGGTCATATTTAACATGGGATTTTTTCCTGGCATCAAATCGTTTACCGCAGCGGTTTTGGGCGGTATTGGAAATCTTCGCGGTGCGATGCTTGGTGGATTTGTTCTTGGCATCATCGAGTCGCTGGGCGCTGGCTTTATATCAACGGGGTACAAGGACGTTATCGCGTTCGTGATTCTCATTGTGGTGCTCATCTTCAAACCGGGCGGCCTGCTCGGCGAGTCTGTTGTGGAGAAGGTGTAGCTCATGGCCTCAAATATTAAAAACGCACTCTTGAGTGACAAAGCAAAACCATGGCTTATTGCGCTCGCAATCGTAGCTATCGTTGCGGCACCAATTTTGTTCCAAGGCTTTGGCCAAATGTTCATGGTGCGCATCCTTGCGGTGTGCGGTCTCTACATCATTCTTGCGCTTGGTCTCAATATCGTTGTGGGCTACGCAGGATTGCTCGACTTCGGGCGTATCGCGTTCTACGCGGTAGGCGCGTATGTTGCCATGTGGGTCGGCCTGCCGATTACTAAGATGCTTGGCCCCTCGCTGGGCGGCCTTTCGTATTTCATCGCGCTTGTCGCGGGCGCCATTGTCGCAGCGTTTGTCGGCTTTTTGCTCGCGTTGCCAGTCTTGCGCCTTCGCGGTGACTATCTTGCTATCGTCACGCTTGGCTTCGGTGAGATTGTGCGTATCTGTTTGAACAACAACATTTTTGGCGTGACCAACGGTGCTGCAGGTCTTCCTGCCGCGGGCAGTTCGCTTCCTGAGCCGTTCGGACTAAATTGGCTGAAAATGAATGCCTATTTTACCGTGGGCAATAACTTCGAGTTTTCTTTCAACGCGAACGTGTATTGGTACTTCATCATTGCGGTCTTGATGATTCTCGCCATTATTGTTGTCAGCCGTCAAGATAATTCCCGCCTCGGTCGTGCGTGGTCAGCATTTCGTGAAGACGAAGTCGCAGCAAGCGCGATGGGCATCGACATCTATAAGACTAAGGTGTACGCAATGGTTTTGGGCGCAGTGTGGGGAGGCGTTGCAGGTGTCACGTTTGGCTACTTCCAAGCGTTTGTAAGCCCTGAGTCGTTTACCTTCCTTGAGTCAACGCTTGTTCTCGCCATTGTCGTAATCGGCGGTATGGGTTCGATTCCGGGCGTCCTTGTTGGCGCGCTCGTTATTCAAGGAGTTCCAGAATTTATTCGAGGATTCGCTTCATCGGGAACTCTCGACGCGATGGGTGTCCACCTTTCGGCGGAGGCCATTTCGAATATCTCGAACTATCGTATGCTCATCTTGGGAGCGCTGATGGTTATCATGATGGCAGTTCGTCCGCAAGGCATCATTCCTTCAAAGCGCGTGGCGCGTGAATTGCGACCCGCGACCATTGAAGATGCTGAAATTGAAAACCAAGAGATGTGGGACGTCGAGCACCATGAAGACGCACCAAGTCTCAGACGAGGGCTCTAGGGATGGTGGCAGACATGGAACACTTAGTATCAGCGAAAAATGCAACCATCCAATTCGGTGGCCTTCGTGCGGTTGACGGTGTCGATATGCACATCGATAAGGGAGAAATTGTCGCGCTCATTGGGCCAAATGGAGCAGGGAAGACAACGTTCTTCAACTTGCTCACAGGCATCTACACCCCAACCGAGGGCGAGATTCTTTTTAATGGCCAGAGCGTTTCTGGAGTTAAGCCGCACGTTATCGCTGAACGCGGTATTTCGCGTACTTTCCAAAATATCCGTTTGTTCGCTTCGATGACAGCGCTAGAAAACGTTATGATTGGGCGCCATGTGCGCACTCATTCAGGCGCGTTTGGCGCAACGTTCAGGACTCCAAAATTCAAGCGTGAAGAAGCCCAGATTCAAGCGGACGCTGAAAAGTGGCTCGCGTTTTGTGGTCTCTCGGAGTATGCAAACGAAGTATCGTCGAGCTTGCCTTATGGTGTTCAGCGCCGCCTTGAAATTGCGCGTGCGCTTGCGACGGATCCTAAGCTTATCTGTCTCGATGAGCCAGCGGCAGGCATGAACCCCATCGAGTCAGCCCATCTTAACGCGCTTATCTTTAAAGTGCGCGACGCTGGGATAACGGTTTTGCTCATTGAGCACGACATGAAGGTTGTTATGAACCTTGCTGATCGTATTTACGTGCTCGACTTTGGCAAGCTCATCGCAAAGGGAACTCCCGCAGAGATTCAGAGCAACCCTGCCGTTATCGAAGCTTACCTCGGTAAGGGTTCTGAGACGATGGCTAAAGAAAATCTAGAACAAAAGGCAACGGAGAATCATAACCATAACGGTGATTCGACGGCAGAGGAGAGTGGCGAGAATGCTTAAGGTAACTGACCTCAACACAAGCTACGGTAAGATTCACGCTATTCGCGGTATCTCTTTTGAGGTCCATGAGGGTGAGATTGTCACGCTCATTGGCGCTAACGGTGCCGGCAAGTCGACAACACTCAAGACACTGTCGGGAATGCTTGCTCCCACATCAGGTAGCATTCTTTTTAAAGATGAGGAAATTGCGGGTACGCCAGCTCATAAGGTGACCGCGAAGCGTATCGTTCACGTGCCTGAAGGCCGTCGCATTTTTTCTCAGATGACGGTGCGCGAGAATCTTGAGATGGGTGCTTTCCTACGCAAAGACAAAGATCAAATCGAAAAAGATCTTGAAGAAGTGTATGAGCTTTTCCCACGCCTCAAAGAGCGCTTGAATCAAAAAGGTGGCACGCTTTCTGGTGGCGAGCAGCAGATGCTCGCAATTGGCCGCGCGCTGATGTCAAAGCCTGATCTTTTGATGCTTGATGAACCTTCAATGGGTCTTGCGCCTGTTGTTGTTGAGACGATTTTTGAAATCATTAAAGAACTCAACAAGCAAGGCATCACAATTTTGCTTGTTGAGCAAAACGCTAACGTCGCGCTTTCTATCGCGGACCGCGGTTACGTGCTCGAAACTGGCAAGATTAAGTTGACTGGCACGGGTGCCGAGTTGCTCAAAGACGAGTCAGTACGTAAGGCTTATCTCGGCGAAGAGTAGGGCGAAGCCTCTGGCTTGCTGGACAAATTAGTATTATGTGAAATGAAGAAAGCCCCTCGTGAGAGGGGCTTTCTTGTTGAACATGGCAAGTCTTATGACATAAGAATCGTTTGGGTTTGCCGCATTATTTATTCCGTGTCACGAAGAGCTTGTAAACAGAGGTATATTTTGTTCCCGTTTGAGATACGCACTTGATATAGACCGTTTTCGTTTGCCCTTTCTTGAGAGAAATTTTCATCGTGCTCATAGTCTTGTAAGTGCCGCCCTTGTACTTCATGAAGACTTTTGCTTTGCTGTTGCGAGGGATAGGTCTAATGGTTACGCTTGAAGCGCGTTCTCGAATTCGGAGTCGATTAATATAGTTTATGCCCGTCCATTTTTGAGTGAAGTAACCAGAAGATTTCCGAACACTCTTAATTTCTGATTCGTTAGATGTCCATTTTGCGAAGAACGAGATATGAGCAACAGGCATAATTTCTTCATCAGTTTTGAACGCTTTTGTGAAAGATGTGTCGCGATACCATCCTGCAAATGTGTAACCCCAACGTGCTATTGGGGGAGCGATGATATTTTCGCCAGGGTCAAGTTCAGAGGTTCTCGCCACTTTTCCTGCGCTAATCCACTCAATTTTAAATTTGGGGAAGGATACTTTTTGCGTAGAGTAAATCATTTGATAAAAACCCATATCCTCGTATTGGGATGCACATACTCCCACATAATAGGTGCCAGTAGTTGTTGGAGTATATTCAATGATTTTATCTCCGTAATGCGCGAACTGATCTTCGTTCTCAATAGAGATTTCTCCCGATGCTAATTCAGAAAAGTTTTTGTCATACAGAAAAAAGTCGGGCGTTCGGCCGGGCATGCTGAGCTCAAAGTAATACTTTGTGCCAGCAGTTAAAGTGGTTTGATAGTAATCGTATGCGCATACATCCTGCATGGGGTCATGCGCTTCGACTTGGGCAAAGCCATCAGTGTGTTCGCTCAGGTAACCATAATTATCGTACGGATACGTTTTTGCTGTTCTGAGCGTTGCGTAATCGGCAAAGTACGAACGGGATGTGCCATCTGAGAAACTAAACGTATCATGCCCCGCTACGTCACGCCAAAATTCAATCATCGGATATTTGTCACCAGCATTTTGCGACGCCCATCCAAGAAAGACCTTCCCTGAGGGGGCAACGGGAGCTGTTGGGACAACAGATTGAAATGAGTTGTTCGAGTCTAAGGTAACGACCGTTTTTGCTGCGCCGTTCCTTGGATCAAAGGTGCACTGTGTTTGCGTTCCAGAAGCTCCCGCGGAGCCAACTAAACCAAGCAGCAGGATAACAATGACTGAGACGAGGAGCGATGCTCTAACTTTTAATGTATTCACTGCAGCCACCACCCTATCGATTTCTCGTTACAAACACTTTGTAGATAGACATGTAGCGAGAACCTGTTTGTGAAACACATTTTATGTAAATTGTTTTTGTCTCTCCGCGCTTTAGCGTAACCTTTATTGAGCTCATAGCTTTGTAGGTCCCCTCTTGAGTTTTAATAAAAATCTTTGAGCGTGACGTGTATCTTAGCGGTCTAATGGTGACTCGTGATGTGTATCGACTAATGCGCAGCCGATTAATGTAGTTTGTTCGCGTCCAATGCTGGGTGAGGGTGCCCGACGATTTGGCGAGCCCTCTAAGTTGGCACTCGTTTGAGGTCCATTTTGCATAGAAATTGACATCGGATGTTGGCATCAGGAAGTTAGAGAAGTCAACGCGTTTGGTGAGCGCCGCATCGCTATACCATCCGACGAATGAGTAGCCTTTTCTCTTTGGAGTGCCAAGTGAGGTAACTTTCTCGCCAGGAGCGTAGTATGTTCGGGCAATAGTTGTGCCTGAGGAAATCCAAGTTACGCATACTTGCGGTTCAGCAATAAACGCGGTTCCAATCCTAAAGAATGACATACCGTGGTCAAAAGGCGGACTGTACTCAGTATGAGTAGTGTCGAAGAAGTAGTAGGTACCAGTTTTTGTTGGCGTAAATTTGACATACGATCCTCGATCGCTTAAATAACTCGAGTTAGTATTACCGTCATTGTCTTCAAGAAGTAGTTTGAGTGCGTCATCAAAAAGATACAGATGCGAATCTCCGCCCGGAAGCCAAGTTTGGATATGGTAGGTGACTCCGGCTGTGAGCGTGCGCGAATAGACGGCTACGGGATGCTTTTTCCAGAGGGGTGAATTTTGCGAAAGCATATGTTGGTATGTTGTATTGAGTGAGGCGTGATATACGTTTGCCCATTGTGCGCTTACGGTCGTGTCTGATGAAATCTGCACATTTGTTGGAGTGTAGTGCGTAACAAGATTGCTTGGACTGCTCTTTGGCGATTGAGCAGACTGGCTTGCGGTGAGCCAATCCCAACTAAAGAAATTGGTGTCACCGTTTTCTGATCGAGTCATCCAACCTAAGAATAGTCTCTTTCCAAAAGTTGGATTGTCGGGCAAGCCTAGATACATGGGAATTGTGCCCGTAGCAACGGTTGAAGCCATTCCGTTGTTGTATTTATATACAACACGGATGGAATCCGGCTCAACTGCAGATGACTTTGCCGGCTTGACGCCGCACATTGCGGTGAGCAAGCAGGCAAATACGATGCCCATCAGCCAGACTCGCCTGAGTGCTGAAGAACTGTGCGAACCCATAATTTCATCCCCCTTAAACGCAAAACATTAATTTCAATCTTCCACTCATACACAAAACTCACTTATTACCGCTCTTACCCACCTGAATGTTGTGCTAATCTTTGGCAGGAATTTAAACTTTGTCGGAGAGCGTTTATGGCACAATGAATGTATGCTCTCTTTTTCTGACATAACAATTCAATACACTACGCAATCGCAGCCGCTTTTAAGCAATGTTTCATTTGACGTGGAACAGGGCAAGCATGTTGTGCTCTTGGGCTCAAATGGCTCGGGAAAATCCTCACTCATGCTTTGTGCTTTGGGCTTTTTGGCGCCGAGTGATGGTGGGGTAGTCGCAGACGGGTTTTCGATGGGAGATGCCCATCAAGCACATCAAGCTCGTCGTTTTCTTGGGTACGTTGGGCAAAATCCCGATGATGGCATTGTCGCAACGCATGTAACTGACGAGGTGGCTTTTGGTCCTGAAAACCTCGGACTTCCTCGCGAAGAAATTGCGCGCCGTGTTGATGAGGCGCTGGCGAAAGTCGGATTGAGTGATTACAAAAACCGCGAGCCGCATACCTTGTCGGGCGGTCAAAAACAGCGTCTGGTGATTGCGGGAGCGCTCGCAATGCATCCGCGCTATTTGTTGCTTGATGAACCGTGCTCGATGCTTGACCCAGCTGCTCGCGGAGATATTCTTGCGCTCATTGAGCAAGCGCGCGCTGAGGGACTCGGCATACTGCATATCACACATGATATTTTTGAGGCAAAAAACGCTGATGAAATTATTGTTTTGTGTGGGGGCGCGGTAGCATTTCGTGGTACTCATAGCGAGCTTCTCCAACATGAGTCGGATTTTGATGAGTGGGGCATAGAGCTCAAGGCACCTTTCGTTGAGAGAGATGGCATCGCGCTGAGCGAAACGCAGTACGACCTTGAGGGCGTGGGTGTTACTTACCTCGAGGGTAATCAGCAAATTAGCGCGCTTCGTGAAGCGAGCATTGTCATACACAAAAATGAGTTCATTGTTATTGAGGGCCAAACGGGGGCGGGGAAATCCACGTTATTAAAGGCTCTTGCTGGCCTGCTCGATGTCACAACAGGTGCCATCACTTTTGAGGACCAGCCCTTTTCGACAAAGCGTGCTCGTGGGGCAGTCGGCCTCGTGTTTCAAAACCCAGAAATGTCGCTTTTTGGCGAAACGGTTCTTGATGATGTCGCTTTTGGGCCACGAAATTTCGGCGCAAGTGAGGCAGAGGCCCTTCAAGCAGCACGAAAATCGCTCAGCGAGGTTGGGCTCGACCCTGTTACTTTTGGGCAGCGGACCCCTTTAAAACTTTCGGGAGGAGAAGCACGCAAAGTGGCTTTAGCGGGTGTTCTCGCGTTTTCTCCACGCGTAATTTTGGCAGATGAGCCAACGGCTGCGTTGGATGCTTCGGGGCGCCTTGCGGTGCGCCGTTTGCTCGCGCAGTGTTCACGTGCTGCCACGGTAATTGTAGTGACGCATTCGCCTGAAGAGTTTGTCTCGATGGCAGACCGCGTTTTCCATCTCGAAGACGGCTCAATAAGCGAAGTCGAAAAGGGTTCATGGAAACGTGCGTCTCTCCGTGGGGAGTCAAACTGATGCAAATCCCTATAGGCTCATATGTTCCTGGAGATAGCGCCGTTCATCGTGCTGACCCGCGCGCGAAGTTGCTTGTAACCTTCTTTTTGGTTGCGGCGCTGTTTACGCTCAAGAGTTGGTATCTGATTGTGGCCCTCTGTACGGTCATGATGTTGGTGTGCGTAATCGCACGCATAAACGTACGCACTTTTTTGCGTATGCTCAAACCTGTTTTATGGATTGGCGCGTTTACGCTTATCGTCAATAGCTTTTCGTTTGTAGGTGGATTCCATTTCATTCTCCCCGGCTTTATGCGCGGGATGTTCTTTGTAGTCAGACTCTTTGTCGTTATGGGCTCAACTGCGCTTATCACGTTGACCACGTCACCCGTTGCGCTGACCGACGGCATAGCCATCATGATGCGCCCTCTGGCTCGCTTGCGTGTGCCTGTTGAGGATGTGGCTATGATGATTTCAATCGGCATTCGTTTTATCCCAACCATCGCCGAAGAGATTGACCGCATCATTCTCGCTCAAACCGCGAGAGGAGCTACTTTTAATGAGGGCTCGCTGCTCAAGCGCGCTCGCGCATGGATTCCCGTACTCATACCTCTTTTTGTGGGACTTTTTCGCCGGGCAGACGCACTTGCTCGTTCAATGGACGCGCGGTGTTACACGGGCATCGGGCGAACTCACTTGCGTGAACTCAAGCTTAAGTTGAGCGATGTGGCTCTTATGGTTGTATCGGGATTACTGTTTGTGTTAATTGTGGGAGGGGTCATTCGATGAGCGCTTCACTCATACTTCTTGTGGCCTATAAGGGTGCGTCCTTTGCGGGCTTTGCGCGTCAACCTCAGCAAAAAACGGTTCAAGGACAACTTGAGGCGGCCTTAAAGATTATCCTCAAGCGCGAGGTTGAGACAGTGGGAGCGGGTCGTACCGACTCTGGCGTGCATGCACTTGGCCAGGTTGTATCGTGCGCAATTACCGATGATGAGCATGATTCCCTTAATCTTTTTGCGCTGCGTCGCTCGCTCGAGGTTCTTGCGGGAGAGGATATTTCTCTACGCGCATTAGCTTTCGGACCCGCAGCATTTTCGGCACGTTTTGATGCGCTTGAGCGCACCTATCGCTACCGTATTTTCACGGGCATCGAGCGCCCGCTCTTTTTGGCTGATTTTGCTTGGCATGTCCCACGCGCGCTTGACATCGAAGCGATGAGACAGGCAACTGAGTATGCGAAAGGCGAACACGACTTCACTTCTTTTTGTGTGAAGGCATCAGCGGACGAACTTAAAGCGCAAGGGCTCTCGCTCTGTCGAGAAATTAGCGCGCTCGAGATCTTTGAAGAAGAGGTGCTTGGCGAGGCATGTCTGACCATCGAGGTCAGGGGCAATGCCTTCTTGCATTCGATGGTGCGTACGCTTGTCGGCACTCTTGTCGAGATTGGTAGCGGCCAGCACAACCCTGCATGGATGGGCGAGGTTATCGCAGCTCAGTCGCGCGAGGCTGCGGGTCAAACAGCCCCGGCAGCTGGTCTCACTTTCTTTCGGGTTAGGTATCCCAACGGCCTTTTTGATAACTGATTCCTTGACTCACGCTGCTCATGTGGGTAAAATAGGCAAGTTCACTTTCACTGCCCCGTGAGAAGAACATATCGTAGAAATTTATTTGGAGGACTTTGTGAAGACCTATTATGCCAAGCCAGGCGAAGTCGAGCGCGAATGGTTGCTCGTAGACGCCGAGGATATGGTTCTTGGTCGTCTCGCTACTCAGGTTGCTCAAATCCTGAAGGGTAAGACCAAGCCAACCTATACACCACACGTTGATGTTGGTGATTTTGTTGTTGTAATCAACGCTGATAAGGTTCGCCTTACCGGTAAAAAAGCTGACCAGAAGAACTACTACTCACATAGTGGTTATCAGGGCGGTCTTAAAGAGACTTCATTCAAGGAGATGCTCGCTAAACATCCTGAGCGTATCGTTGAGAAGGCTGTTAAAGGTATGCTCCCTAAGAACACTCTCGGTCGCGCCATGGGTATGAAACTCAAGGTTTATGCGGGCAGCGAGCACCCACATGCTGCACAGAACCCACGTAAGATTGAGTTGGAGGGTTAAACATGGCAACTAAGAAATCAGATGCAGTTGTATATCTCGGAACAGGCCGTCGTAAGAATGCTATCGCACGCGTACGCCTTGTTCCTGGTAAGGGCGAGTTCATTATTAACAAGAAGTCAGCACTCGAGTATTTGGGTCGCGAAGCTTTGGTAAATTATGCACTCCTTCCTTTGAAGACTACCGATAACCTCGATAACTTCGATGTATTGGTCAATGCTGATGGTGGCGGAATTTCTGGTCAAGCCGGAGCTATTCGCCTCGGTATCGCTCGCGCTCTTCTTGAGGCAAGCGCTGACTATCGTGCAGATCTCAAGCGTGCAGGCTTCCTCCGTCGTGACCCACGTATGGTTGAGCGTAAGAAGTACGGCTTGAAGAAGGCTCGTAAGCGTCCACAGTTCTCAAAGCGCTAAACGAAACTTTACAAGTATTCTGTGGAAACCCGCCTCGTGCGGGTTTCTTTTTTTGCGTTTTTACTCAGAAAAGATAGACTATAAGAGGTTTTAATTTCAAATATTTTTTACGCTTCATGATGGGGCGTATAGTTATTGTGCGAAAAGGATGTTTATGGCAGCCAAGCTTTTTGGTACTGACGGTATTCGAGGCATCGCGAACAAAGAACTCACACCTGCGATTGCTTTTCGCCTTGGGCAAGCGGTTGTGCGCTACTTGACCGACAAGTCACGCGCGCGTTTTCTTGTGGGTCGCGACACGCGTATTTCGGGCACGATGCTCGAGTCTGCTCTTGTTGCGGGAATCACAAGCGCGGGGGCCGATGCCTATCTCTGCGGTGTTATTCCTACTCCGGCGGTCGCGCATCTTATTCGCGAACTTGATATGGATGGCGGAATCGTTATTTCTGCAAGTCATAATCCCCCTGAGTTTAATGGCCTTAAAGTCTTTTCTCGTGAGGGCTTCAAGCTTCCCGATGAACTTGAAGAAGAGATTGAATCCTTCCTGAATTCGGACGACGATATTGAAGCTCCCATTGGCGCTCATGTTGGCGAGGTTTTTGCTCAAGATGACGCGGCTGAGCGCTATATATCGTTTGCAACGCAGTGTATGAAAGACCAAGGACTCTCACTTGAAGGATTGCGCGTTGCCATCGATTGTGGCCATGGTGCCTCAAGCGCGACAACGCCCGAGGCTTTTAGGCGACTTGGCGCAGAAGTTGCTGCCATCAACGATACCTATACGGGTAATGATATTAATGTTGCGTGTGGATCTACACATCTAGAGCCTCTCAAAGAGCTTCTAAAGTCAGGCGGTTTTGACTTCGGTATCGCCCACGATGGTGATGCTGATCGTATGCTTGCCGTAGATGAGATGGGCAATGAGATTGACGGCGACCAAATTATGGCGATTCTCGCAGTCGATATGCACGAGCGCGGCACGCTGCGCAACAATACGGTCGTTTCAACTGTTATGTGCAATCTGGGCTTTGAAGTGGCTCTACGCAATCGCGGGCTTTGTGTTATCAAGACCCAAGTGGGGGACCGCTATGTACTTGAGCAGATGCAGGCCATGGAAGCAAATTTGGGCGGCGAGCAATCAGGTCATGTTATTTTGCTTGATCACAATTCAACAGGTGATGGGTTGGTTACTGCCCTGTGTCTTGCGAGCGTCGTTGTGTGCACAGGTAAACCGCTTTCAGAACTTGCAAGTGTTATGACGAAGTATCCACAGATTCTGAGAAATGTTCATGTTGCGGATAAGTCTCATCTTGTGGCGAGTGCGGTCATCAGCGAAGCAATTAAACGCGCTGAAGCCGAGCTTGGGGAGACCGGCCGCGTACTCGTGCGCGCATCGGGCACCGAGCCCCTTGTGCGCGTAATGTCTGAGGCACAAGATACGGCGCAGGCGCAGCGTGTAGTGGATGAGCTTGTGGCTGTCGTTGAGGCAGAACTCAACTAGTTATCACGCTTAGGAGCGAATAGCGCTATAATGTTTAATTCGCTGAAGAATACGCGTAACAGATGACCGGAATATATTTGGGAGAATTTTTATGATAGGTGCATTTCGAGAGCTTTTCGAAATAATCAAAACCAATATTCGTGAGCGCAAAATCACGAAAGCGCTTGCAAAAATTGAACTCAAGAAAGAATACAATAACTCTATCCTTGGCGTTGCTTGGGCATTTATTCGCCCTATGGTGTATGTTCTCGTGTTCTATTTTGCAATTCGGGTTGGTTTGCGCGGTAATAAACACTTTAATGGTGTTCCTCAGTTGCTCTGGCTGGTGCCGGGCTCGTTTATGTGGTTTTTCATTTCAAACACTATTACACACTGCGGAAAGTCGCTTATCAAGAATCGTCATCTCATCACGAAAATGGTGTTCCCTGTTTCAACCATCCCTGTTATCGCGGTGTGCGCAGAATTTTTCGTTCATGCGATTTTGATATTCGCAGTCATACTTTTGTATGGAATTTGGGGATTTGGCCTAAGCATCTATTATCTTCAAATTGTGTATTACTTAATCTGCGCGTTCGTATTCTGTTGCATTATCGCAACACTAATCTCAGCGCTCTCAGCCATTTCTCGCGACGTTTCGTATCTGATGCCTTCGGTTAATCAGGCGTTGTTTTGGTTGTCGCCCATTCTGTGGCCACTTAAAAATATTAAGTCCCATTTCATTAAACGTATCGTCGAACTTAACCCCGTTGCATATTTGACCGAGGGAATTCGTAACGCTTTTGTGTATCACAAATGGTTCTTTGAGCAGTGGCATTACGCACTGTATTTTTGGGGACTCATGCTTTTCCTTGCTTTGCTCACCTCGTTCATTTGGTCGCGCACTAAGTCCGAATTTGCAGACGTTTTGTAGGAGTTTTCATGACTAACGCGGTAGAAGTACACAATTTAACTAAGGTCTATAAGATTTTTCCGCGCTCGATTATTCGTGCGCTCGATGCTGTGGGAATTAAACAGAAGTACGAGGAGTTTCGCGCGCTCAACAATGTCAATCTTGATTTTGAAGAGGGAGAAGTTCACGCAATTCTGGGCAAGAATGGCTCGGGTAAGTCAACGCTCCTCAAAATTATTACCGGTGTTGTAACCCCAACAAGTGGAGAAATCGTTGTTAATGGGCGCATTTCAGCCATGCTCGAATTGACTTCAGGCTTTGACCCTGATCTCACGGGTATCGAGAATGTATATATGAAAGCCTTAACTATGGGTCTAGAGCAAAGTGAAATCGAAGATCGCATTCAAGATATTATCGATTTTGCAGATATCGGCGACCATATCAACCAACCATTCCGGACCTACTCTTCAGGTATGAGGGCCCGTCTCGGATTTGCTGTTGCGGTAAACGTCAATCCAGACATTCTTATCGTTGACGAGGTTCTTGCTGTTGGTGACGATATTTTTAAGATGAAATGTATTGATCGTATGGCTAGCTTCCGCCGTGCGGGAAAGACGATTTTATTCGTAAGCCATTCTCTCAATACCGTGAAAGCTTTCTGTACACGCGGCGTATGGCTCAACAAGGGTAACGTAGAAGTTCAGGGTTCTCTTGGCGAGGCGATTGTTAAGTATGAAGCCTATCTTAAAGAAGAGCGTGCTCGCGTACGTGAAGAAACTCTTATGAAGGCGGCAAAGAATCCACAGGCTGTTTCAAGACGCGCACTTACTAAGAGCGACCTTATTAAAACAGGTGGCTTCACCTTTGTTGATGCCGACGGCGAGCCGACCGATACCGTCGCGTATGGTGAAGATATTACTTGGACGGTTGAGTACGAAGTAAAAACTGACCAGATGGGTGAACTGACCGCTTGTTTCTCAATTCATGATGCCGAACAACTTGAGGTCTTTATGCTTGATAAGCGCCGTTTTTCGATTGACAGCTCACCAGGCGTACACAAAGGCAAATTCACTATCAAGGCACCAAAACTTATGGCGGGCAAGTTTCTTATTACAGGAGAAATTTGGGAGCTCGATTCAAGCTGCGTCTTTAGGTATGCCAGCAAGCGCCCGCTCTTTGTCATGCAAGAAGATTACCTTGGAACAGGTGCTGTGTTCTTTGACCATGAGTGTGTGATTGACGGCAATGAAGTTGACCCTATCGTATACGAGCTGCCTGAAGAGGAAAACGGCGTTGTTCCTATGGAGATAGACGAGACGGGAGAGGTTGAAGTTGGCTAATTCATCCCAGTTTATTGACCTATTTAAAACGCAACCAAAGCGAGAACAACTCGCAGAGGTATTTGATGGCTTTGAAGCTGATATCACCTATATTGATGACAAGGAGATCGTGGTTTATTTTTCTCCCTTTAGGATTTTCAATCGTCCTGAGTCAATTCTTGGACAGTCAATGTTTGATTGTCACTCACCAAAATCATATGCCGCTATCACCGAAATGCTTGATGCTTTCAAATCTGGGGCAAAAGACAAAGTAAGTCACAGTGACGTGCATGAGAAAAGCGGGCGCACTGTGCAGGTGTGCTACCAGGCGATGCGCGATGAGCAGGGCGTTTATCTTGGCTGTCTCGAGGCGGTAACGTATCGCGATTAGCGCGCGTTTGTTATAATGAAAAACTAACATGACCAATAAGGCAAAAATTTGTTGGCCTTTCCGCCTTCTCAATTTTTGCTTTTTTATATTTTTATCCCATTGTTTATTCGTCGCTTAACGCGTTGGAGTTGAGGAGATACTATGTGCGGAATTGTTGGGTACGTTGGCCATCGCCAGGCACACGAGGTATTGTTTCAAGGACTTGCTCGCCTTGAGTACCGCGGATATGATTCTGCTGGTATTGCAATTGCGGGAAAAAACAAACTTGAAGTGCGCCGTCGTGAAGGCAAACTCCAAAATCTGATTGATAGCATTGCCGCAGAGCCTATGACGGGTACGACAGGCATTGGGCATACTCGTTGGGCAACGCACGGAGCGCCCTGTGAGCGCAACGCTCATCCACATCGTGATTGCACAGGCAATATCGCGGTTGCGCATAACGGCATTGTCGAAAATTATGTGACATTGCGCGAGCAACTTATCGCTGAGGGTCACAAGTTTACTTCTGATACTGATACTGAAGTTGTTGCTCACCTTATTGAGCATTATTACCGCGGCGACTTGCTTGTCGCTGTTGCAAGTACGCTCAGAGACCTCGAGGGCGCTTTCGCGCTGACTGTTGTGCATGAACTTGAACCCGAGCATTTGATTGCTGCTCGCAAGGATTCACCTCTCATTATTGGTGCGGGTGAGGAAGAAAACATCATTGCAAGTGATATTCCGGCTGTGCTCGAGTATACGCGCGAAATTGTGGTGCTTCATGACATGGAACTTGCTGATGTGAGTGCTGATGGTATTGCGGTTTACGACTTGGGCCTTACCCAGGTGACCCCTGAAATGATGACTGTTGAGTGGGACTTGGATGCTGCCGAAAAGGGTGGCTATGAGGACTTCATGCTTAAGGAGATTCACGAGCAGCCAACCGCTATACGTGAGACCTTGCGCGGTCGTTTTGTTGACGGATGCGTACAACTCTCAGAACTTGATATGACAGCTGAGCAGATTGCGGCAATAGACCGTGTCTTTATCGTTGCGTGCGGTACGAGCTACAATGCTGGTCTCGTGGCCAAAACGCTCATCGAAAAATGGGCGCGCATTCCCGTTGAAGTACAGGTTTCAAGTGAGTTTCGTTACTCAAACCCTATTGTTGACGAAAACACGCTTGTGGTGGCCATTACGCAGTCAGGTGAGACGGCTGATACGCTCGCCGGAGTTCGTGAGGCACGTGCGCATGGCGCTAAGGCTATTGCCATCACGAATGTTGTTGGTTCGCGCGTGACACGTGAGTCGGATGGTGTTATCTATACGCATGCTGGTCCTGAGATTGGCGTTGCCGCAACGAAGACGTTTACTGCCCAAATTATCGCGTTGAATGTGCTTGCTCTGCGTCTCGCGCAGGCAAAGGGAACGCTTACCGAAGATGAAATTGCGGGCATTTTTGAGGAGCTTGGAAAACTTCCTGATATTGTGCAGGAGATTTTGGACGATAGCTACAACATTGAAGCATGTGCCGCTGAGTATATTCACGCTCACACTTCACTTTTCTTGGGCCGCGGCGTTGGTGTGCCAATCGCCATGGAAGGCGCGTTAAAACTTAAAGAGATTAGTTACATTCACGCTGAGGCATATGCTGCTGGCGAGATGAAGCATGGTCCAATCGCGCTTATCACAGAGGAAGTGCCTGTTGTCGGTATCGCGATAAAGAGTTCTACTTACGAGAAGGTAATCAGCAATATTGAAGAGGTACGCGCGCGCAAAGCTCGTGTTGTGCTGGTTGCTACTCAAGGAAACGTGCAGGCCGCAAACCATGCTGAGCACGTGCTCTTTGTTCCAGAAACAAGCGAGCTTCTCTCAGCAATTCCCGCAACGATTCCTTTGCAGTTACTTTCATATTACATCGCAAAGTTGCGTGGCTGTAATGTAGACCAACCTCGTAACCTCGCAAAATCGGTAACGGTGGAGTAGGCGTGGAGGATAACGAACTTATTGCTGGTCTTGGCGTAGATATTGTCGAGATTGAACGCTTTGCCCGTGCTCTCGAGCGTACTCCTCGCATAAAGCAGCGGGTGTTTACCGAGGACGAGCGTTGGTATTGCGAGCATAAGCCAAAGCCCGAGGTGCATTATGCACTACGCTTTGCGGCAAAAGAAGCCGTATGGAAAGCTTTGGGCAGTGGCTTTAGCGGGATGAAGTTTGGCGATGTTGAAATCGCCCGGGATGACCGAGGCAGACCGATTGCAAAACTCACGGGAAATGCGCGGCGCGCAGCCGATGAAGCGGGCGTGATTGAGATACATCTCTCTCTTTCATTCACGCATACAACTGCTGTCGCGAGTGCGGTGGCGCTCACTCAAAAGGCGCGCCCTAAAAAAGAAGATAAGCGCGACCCTCGCCAAGAGATTGCACAGAGTTTTAAAGAGTTGCGTTCGATGCTCGATGAAGAATTTGGCGCTGAACCTGAAGAGCCAGTAGAGACAGGCGACGAGCAGTAAAGAGAAGCCATGTATAAATTACTGAGCGTAGAACAGATTCGTGAACTGGAACGCAGGGCCGACGAGGAGCAGGGGCTTGATGGCGCGTCTTTGATGCGTGAGGCGGGTCTTGCTCTGTGTGAGGCTGTTATTGACACGCTCGAGGGGCCTTCTCAGTTGCGCGGAGATAGCACGGCGCCGCTTGCTCAGAAGGTAGCGATTTTCGCGGGTCCTGGCAATAATGGCGGCGATGGCTGGAGTTGCGCTACGTTCTTGCAGCAGCGCGGCGTGCGCGTTACGGTATTCTCCGTTGTTGATATTAACGATTTATCAGGAATCGCGAGCGATGCTGCTTTTGTGGCGGTAAATGCTGGCGTTCATTGGACTTTTATTGATGAGGCGGCCGGCCTCGAGGATATCTTCACTTTAATTGATGGCGCGGATGTGTGCGTAGATGCTCTTTTGGGCATTGGCATTCGCTTGCCGCTTGATGAGCATATTGCCACAATTACCGATGCGCTCAATCGCTGTGCCCTGCCCGTCGTAGCCGCTGATGTGCCAACGGGTGTTGATGCCGATACGGGCGCTGTTGACGAGCGCGCGGTGCGAGCTGATTGCACGGTGACATTCATGGCAGCAAAGCGCGGTCTTGCGCTCGCGCCAGCTTTTGCCCATACGGGAGCGGTGATGGTTGCGCCCCTCGGACTTGATGAATCAGCCTTTTTCGATTTCCTCGGGGTGCCCGAACTTTATACTGACGATGATTTGGCGCAGCAGGTGCCTTTGCCTGCATTGGATGCCAATAAATATACGCGTGGCCGTGTGCTCATTATTGCTGGCAGCCGTCAGTATCCCGGAGCCGCCGTTCTTTGTGCGCGCGGAGCCGTGCGATGCGGCGCTGGCTACGTGACACTTGCGTGTCCCGAATCGCTTGTATCGCTGATGCAGACTCATTTGGTGACGGCTCCCGTGGTGGGGTTGTCCGAAACGCGCGAGGGCTCGATTTCTGAACGCGCTCTGCCTATGCTCCTAAACTTGGCCTCTATGGCTGATGCAATTGTTATTGGGCCAGGCCTTGACCGCGCTCCGAAAACCGCGCAACTGGTGCGTGAGTTTGTTGCGGCGGTCAATGATAAGACGTTGGTTATCGATGCCGATGCACTGAACGCGTTTGTGGACCATCCAGAAGTGCTCACCAGCCATGAGGGTTCATTGGTACTTACTCCCCATGCGGGAGAGTTGGCCCGTTTGCTTGAAGAAGAGTCAGATAAAGTGGCGGCCGTGCCACTCGACTTTGCGCGCAAACTTGCCGGAGAGAAACGAACCGTTGTTCTTAAAGGGCCTATCACGGTTGTTTCGTGCGCAAAGGTACAGTCAATCGACATGTTTGGACCTCCCGTGTTAGCAACGGCTGGCACAGGCGATGTTTTGGCGGGCATGATGACCTCCTTTATCGCGCAAGGTGTTGACCCTTATCGTGCGGCATGTATTGCTGTGCGACTTCATGGTCACGCAGCCATTGCCGCGATGGAGGCCTTAACTCCGCTATGCGTTACCTCTGAAGATGTGGCGCAGTTTATTCCTGTGGGAGCACGCAATATGATGATGACGGAAAATGGTGACGAGTAACGTGGGAACTGAGTCGCGTTGGGCATGGACAGAAGTTGATTTAGGGGCATTCGATTATAACGTCCGCACGTTTAAGAAGATGCTGCAGCCTTCAACACGGATGATGGCAGTTATTAAGGCTGACGCATACGGCCACGGTGCCGAGCGCTGTGCGTTCGCTGCTCTTATTGCCGGGGCTAATCGTTTTGGCGTTGCGACGGTTGAAGAGGGCGTGAAGCTGCGCGATGCGGGTATTGAAGTTCCCATTCAGTTGCTTTCAGAGCCTCCCATTGAGACCATTACCCAACTTATTGAATATGAGTTGATTCCCGCGGCGACCACGGAGGAGTTTATAAAAGAGCTCTCTCGTCAGGCCCTTATTGCCGATAAGACGGCGCTGTATCATATGGCCGTGAACACGGGCATGAATCGCATTGGCTTCAGGCCTGATGATGTAGTGCGCGTTGCGCTACGCGCGGCAGCGCTCCCTCATATAAAAATGGAAGGTGTGTTTACGCATTTCGCGACAGCAGACGTTGCTGGCGACTGGGATGCTCAAGATGCCTTTGCTCTGTTTGAGCAAACGATCGAGTCTTTGCGGGCAAACGATATTGACCCCGGAATTGTGCACTGCGCAAATACCGCGGCTACAATCTTGATGCCAGAATCTCACTTTGATATGGTGCGCATTGGCATTGGTTTGTATGGCCTGCATCCTTCTCGCGACACCATGAAGTTGGTTAACCTTGAGCCAGTGATGGCTGTTAAGGCACGAGCGACCTTGGTGAAGCCTATCGCTATGGGCGAGGGAGTAAGTTACGGACTAACATGGCATGCGTTTGAGCGCGGCTCTATCGCGACGCTGCCGATAGGGTATGCTGATGGTTTGCCGCGCCGACTTTCTAATAAAATGGAGTGCCTCGTTGGTGGTAAACGCGTGCAACAAGTGGGACGTATCTGCATGGATCAGTTCATGTGCGAGATTCCCGCTTCGATGGACGTGCATCAAGGTGATGAGTTTGTTATTGTCGGCAAGCAGGGTGATGAAGAAATTTCGCTCGATGCTTTGGCCGATGAAGTTGGAACTATCAATTATGAACTCGCGTGTTTGTTGGGCTCAATGCGTCTGCCACGCGTATATGTAGGACTTTAACAGGGAGCATAGATGCAGTTTAGTGACGTTATTTCAGAGCGCAAAAGCGTGCGCAATTTTTCTGATCGTGCAGTTTCTGATAGTGATATCGAGGAAATTCTGCGCGCGGGTATTCAGGCCCCAAGTGCTGGCAACATTCAACCTTGGCGTTTTACGGTTGTTAAGTCTGATGCGGCTCGTGCACGTCTGAATGCGGCTGTCGGTCAGCGTTGGGCTGCTGCAGCACCAGTTATTATTGTGGTGTCGCTCGACCCTCGTCCCGTTAATGCTCGCTACTCAACACGTGGCTTAACACTGTATGGTATTCAAGACTGTGCTGCGGCAACTGAAAACATGCTGCTTAAGGCTGTCGATCTTGGTCTTGCAAGCTGCTGGATTGGAGCTTTTGATGAGTCTAAAGTAGTTGAGGCTCTTGGGCTCAAGCGTCCAATAACTCCCGTAACGCTGCTTCCTATCGGTTACAGCGCGCAGGGCTCAGGCAAACAGTCACGTCGTCCCCTTGATGACGTTGTGTCGTGGATCTAGCCTATGGCATGCGACCTTGCTACGTTGCCGCAATGCACGAAGTGCCGTCTTGCAGAGACGCGCACGCAAGTCGTTGTCGGTAGTGGTGCGGCTCGTGCGACCGTGATGCTTATTGGCGAGGCTCCGGGACGCAACGAGGACGAAGGCGGCAAGCCTTTCATTGGCGCAGCGGGCAAACTGCTCGATCAATTTTTGGAGCGCGCTCAGTTGACGCGCGATGAAATCTATATCACAAATGTGGTCAAGTGCCGTCCTCCTAAGAACCGCAATCCCTTGCGTGATGAAATTGAAGCATGCCAAGACTGGCTTGTTGAGCAGATAAAGCAGCAACAGCCAAGCCTTATCGTGACGCTTGGCTCATTTGCGTCTGCGTGGGCTCTCGGCCAGACTCGGCCCATGAGCCAACTCGTGCAAACTTCGGGTACGTATGACTATATCGATGGGTCGGACACGGCCCGTCAAGCGCAGGTAATTGCCGTGTATCACCCTGCTGCTACGATATATAACCAACAACTTCGTGCTCCTTTTTTGGCGAGTGCGGATAAGGTGCGCGCAGCGCTTGAAGTAATGGAGCGGAGTAAAGATGAGCGATGAGCTTAAAGTGACCAGCGAGAGCGTTGAAGAAACGCAGAAATGCGCGTCAGATCTCGCCTCACATATTATTCCTGGAGATTGCCTCGTGCTGAGTGGTGATTTAGGCGCGGGAAAGACGCATTTTGCGCAGGGATTTGCGCGCGGTCTCGGTATTGAGCGCGCGGTGGCAAGCCCTACGTTTAATATTGTGCTGCAGTACCCTGAAGGGCGCGTGCCGCTTTACCACTTTGATGTGTACCGTCTTGAATATGCAAGCGAGCTCGAGGATATTGATTTCTATGGGCTTGTTGAAGACGAGGGTGTGTCACTCGTTGAGTGGGGAGAAAAGTTTGAAGAAGCACTGGATGAGGCTGATATTCAGGTGACAATCTCGGGAGTTGAAGATGCGGCTCAATCCCGCACTATCAGACTGCGCGCGTTTACTCCCCGCGGTAGAGACCTTTTGGCTGCTTTTTCGAGCGGCAGAGATAACTAAGAAACAGGAATGAATCGTGAGCAAATATCTTCTCGCATTTGATACAGCAGGAAACGCTTTGAGCATTGGAATCGCGCGCTACACGGGGCGTAGTTTCTCAACGCTTGCGGCAAGCGCCCATTTTGGCTTAGGTGCTGCTGATGCGCAGGCGACGAGCGTAAGCCCTTATGAGATGTTGGCAGATGAAAACGTTGTCGCGCCCCGACAGGCTAACACCTTGTTGCTTGAGCGCATAGACAGCTTGCTTTATGAGCATGAAATCGATTTGGGAGATATTGCCGCTGTGGTTGTGGGCCGCGGACCCGGGTCATTTACGGGCGTCCGCATTGGTGTGGCGACTGCAAAGGGGCTTGCGCGCGGGTTGAAGGCGCCGCTGTATGGGGTGTCAACAACGGACGCGATTGCGTGCGCGCTTGCGGCGCAAGGCTATGAGGGTTGGGCGTGTATTGCGCTCGACGCGATGCGCAAAGAGATTTATCCGGCTGTTGTACATATTGAACGTGGCCAGGTGCAACGCGTACGAGGAGATTATGTTGGCAAGCCTGCTGAGGTTATGCCCGGCGTTATCGCCGAACTTGTCGAACGTGGATTTGCGGCGGGCAAAGATTCCTTGCGGGTGCTTGGCAGTGGGCTTGAAAAACATTATGCGGATATTGCTGAAGCATTTGAGGCGGCTGCGATTACGTGCGTCTATGATGAAGAAAACGCCAATCATGTAACGGGCGAGGGACTTATTCGCGCGCATATTGCGGATTATGTGAGCGACCCTTACGCGAATGCGGGAGAAATTGCTGACGTGCTGCCGATATACACGCGCATGTCCGATGCCGAAGAGGCGGAGAAGCTTAAGTCGCCGTCGTGCGAGGCATCGTCCTCACGTCCTCGCTGCGCTGCGGAGTGTTCGGATGACGCACGCCCGACCGCGACTCAGTCAATTTCTGCATCGAGCGCAAACGATGCGCCACACCGCATTACTGTACGCCAACTTAATCCATCAGACCTTGACGCGATGATTGCTCTCGAGAAACGACTTGAGCATTCGGCTTTCAATGCGGGACTGCTTGCGCATGAGTTTGATGTGATGCATGACGTGTGGATGGGTGCTTTTAGCGGCGCTCAACTTGTGGGCTATGTGGGAATCGCAAATATGGCAGGCGAAGTGCACGTTCTGAATATTGCCGTTGACAGCGCGTATCGTCGCAAAGGTGTCGCGCGTCAAATGATGGAGGCGGCGAAGCAACGGGTGCTCGCGTGGAAAGCTTCGTGTATGACTCTCGAAGTGCGCGTGTCCAATACGCCAGCCATTAATTTGTATGAGTCACTTGGATTTAAAGAAGAGGGCGTGCGTCCGCATTACTATCGTGATGGCGAAGACGCAAGCATTATGTGGCTCGTGCTTGTTGATGAAAAGACGGCTCTTGCTTGGTGGGGCAGCGAGGCTTATGAACAACGTCGAGCGAACGGAGCGCGCGTCTTGGGCTTTGAGTCGTCATGTGACGAGACCGCTGCTGCCATTGTTGAAGGTAATGAAATTTTGAGCAATATTGTGGCTAGTCAGATTGATTTTCACGCGCGCTTTGGTGGGGTTGTGCCCGAGATTGCAAGCCGCAAGCACATTGAGGCGGTCGTGGGCGTGCTTGATGAAGCGCTTGAGACAGCGGGTATGCCGCTTTCAGCAATGGACGCGCTTGCCGTCACGACGCGTCCTGGTCTTGTGGGAGCGCTTGTTGTAGGTCTCGCGTTTATGAAAGGCTTGGCCTATGGTTGCGCTAAGCCTTTATACGGCATTAACCATCTCGAGGGACACATTTACGCGAATGTTCTTGCTCATCCCGATGTGGCATGGCCTCTTGTCGCGCTCGTTGTAAGCGGTGGTCATACTTCTCTAATTTATAGCAGTAAACAGGGATCATACGAAACGCTTGGTGAGACGCTTGACGACGCAGCAGGCGAAGCGTTTGACAAGGTGGCTAAAGCGTTGGGCCTTCCTTACCCAGGAGGTCCGATAATTTCGAAGCTGGCTGAAGCCGGAAATCCTCACGCTATTGATTTTCCGCGCGCCATGCTCCATAGCGGCGATTATCAATTCTCGCTTTCGGGATTAAAGACGGCTGTTATCACCTACATTCATCAGCAAGAACAAAAGGGACTTGAACTGAATAAAGAAGATATCGCGGCTAGTTTTCAGCAGGCCGTTGTTGAAGTGCAAGTCGCCAAAGCGGTGCGCGCGGTAAAAGAAACGGGCGCAAAATGGTTTTTGCTGGCGGGAGGAGTATCAGCAAATCCTGCGCTGAGGCAAGCGCTCATTGATGGACTTGCTGGCATTGATGTGCAGGTAAGCGTGCCTCCTCTGAAATATTGTACTGACAATGCCGCCATGATTGCGCGCGCCGCAGTTGAACGCGTGAATCGTGATGAGCCTCTCGACTTTGATGCTGAGGCTCAGGCGCATGCGCCGCTCGATGATGAACGCGCATTGCGGTGGTCAGAGTAGCATTTGGGAGCTTTTCAAAAATGAGTCTTAAAAAAATCTGAAATCTAAGTGTCTTACACTCATATTTATGGAAAAAATATGACGCAAACGGACAAAGCACTTGCAATGAATCTGAAGACTACTATCATTATCAATTAGCACTCCTATTTGCTGAGTGCTAATATTTTGGTTTCATTGTTGGCGCTCGTAGATGTGCAAAAAAATGGGCATAACTATGAGCACCCAAGTAGTTGTCGTTTCAAAGGAGGAGTCGAGACTATGAATCTCAAGCCATTAGGCGATCGCTTGATCGTAAAGCAAGCAGAAGCCGAGACCCAAACAAAGTCAGGAATCATCTTGGCAGACAGCGCAAAAGAAAAGCCTCAAAAGGGTACCGTTCTTGCTGTTGGTGAAGGTCGCTTCAACGACGCCGGTGAGCGTATCCCAATGGGAATCGAGCCGGGCGACGTTATCATTTATGGTAAGTATGGCGGAACAGAAATCAAGCATGAGGGCGAGAACTATATCATCCTCACTGCTAACGACGTATACGCAATCGTGGAAGAGTAAAGGAGGCCGATGTAAGCATGGCTAAAGAAATTCATTTTAATGAAGAGGCTCGTAAAGGCCTCGCAAGCGGTGTTACTAAACTTGCTGACGCTGTCAAGATAACCCTTGGACCAAAGGGCCGCTACGTTGTTTTGGAGAAGAAATTTGGCGCTCCAACCATCACTAATGACGGTGTTACCATCGCAAAAGAAATTGACCTTGAGGATAGCCTTGAGAACATGGGCGCTCAGCTCGTAAAAGAAGTTGCCATCAAGACGAACGATGTTGCTGGTGACGGTACTACCACCGCAACTCTTCTTGCCGATGTTATCGCCAATGAGGGCTTGCGTAACGTAACTGCAGGAACCAACCCACTCGCTATTCGTCGCGGTATCGACGCTGCGGTCGAGAAGGTTGTTGAAGCTGTTAAGAAGAACTCAAAGGTCGTAGGCGGCAAGGATGATATTGCTCACGTAGGTACTATTTCTGCAGGCGACGAAGTTATTGGTGAGAAAATCGCCGAGGCTATGGATATCGTTGGCAAGGACGGCGTTATCACCGTTGAGGAGTCACAGACTTTCGGTATTGATATCGAGACCGTAGAAGGTATGCAGTTTGACAAGGGTTATCTCTCTCCTTACTTTGCAACTGATACCGAGCGCATGGAAGCAGTGCTCCATGATCCTCTGATCTTGATCGCGAACCAGAAGATTTCTAACATTCAAGAAGTATTGCCTCTCCTTGAGAAGGTAATGCAGGCTGGCAAGCAACTCCTCATTATTGCTGAGGACCTCGAGGGCGAAGCTCTCGCAACTCTTATTGTTAATCGCCTTCGCGGCACCTTTACCGTTGTTGCTGTTAAGGCACCAGGATTTGGTGACCGTCGTAAGCAGCAGCTCGAAGATATCGCAATTGTCACAGGTGGACAGGTTATTTCTGAGGAAGTTGGTCTTTCTCTCGAAGGCGCAGACCTCTCAATGCTTGGTCGCGCAAAGACTGTTAAGGTCACCAAGGAGAATACCACCATCATCGATGGTGCTGGCGAGAAGGCCACTATCGAGGGCCGCGTAAAGCAAATCCGTCAGCAAATCGAGAATTCAGATTCTGACTTTGATCGCGAGAAGCTCCAGGAGCGTCTTGCTAAGTTGGCAGGTGGCGTTGCTGTTATTAAGGTTGGCGCTGCTACCGAGACTGAACTCAAGGAAAAGAAACTTCGCGTAGAGGATGCTTTGATGGCAACCCGCGCAGCAGTAGAAGAGGGCATCATCGCTGGTGGTGGCGTTGCACTCGTTGACGCGCTTTCATCTCTCGATGAGCTCGAAGGTCTTCCTGTAGACGAACTGGTCGGCGTAAGCATTATCCGTCGTGCGCTCACTGCTCCGATGAAGACAATTGCTGATAACGCTGGCTTTGAAGGTTCTGTTGTTGTTGAGAAGGTACGCGAGCTTCCTGTGGGCGAAGGCCTCAACGCGGCAACCGGCGAGTATGGCGATATGCTGAAAATGGGCGTTATCGACCCTGTTAAGGTAACTCGCACCGCTTTGCAAAACGCTGCTTCAATCGCAAGCCTCATCCTCATTACCGAGGCAACTGTTGCTGACGCACCCGTAGAGGGCGGCAGCGCAATGCCTGACATGAGTGGCATGGGTGGCATGGGCGGTATGATGTAGTTACCGGCTTCCACTGCCGATAACATAGATCGCCTCGCATCAAACTCTTTCACCGAGTCTGCGAGACAGTGCATATGTCCTCACGACATTTGTACACAGAAAGACCCCGACCATTTGGTCGGGGTCTTTTTTTAGCGCGATACTATTTCTCCATGAGTTTCTTGGCGTAATACTTTGAAACAAAGTAGGGTGCCGCTGCCGCTGCTGCGATGGTGACGCTCAGCAAGATTATAAGTGAGACGGTTGGGCTTGCGATATTAAAGTAGTAATTTACGATTCCCCAAATCACAAGAAGGATACCTGTAGCAAAGCCAATGTATCCCGCCATGCGATTGGTGAGGTTCCAGATGCGCTCATCGGCTAGAGTTGCCTTTGTGCGCACACCAAAATAACGATTTTGCTTAATCTTGCCGTAAATATTGCACATGATGATAAGCATGCTGCCTAAGATGAGCGCAGTGAAAAGCGCGAGTTTTTCTGGGCTCACTCGTGTGGCGCCAACGTTAATGAGGGCAAGAAATCCCCAGTTGATGATGAGGAAAATGTATTCGAGAACTATTACGACGCGACGTTCGTACGGATGATTGTGCGCGTTGAGTCGTTCGTGATTGCGCGCATACAGTTGATAACTTATTTCAAAAAGTATCGGTATAAACGCAAAAATCAGATAGACCCATTTGGATGCCCATGAGTCAGCTTGACCTGTGATGCCAAAATGAATCGGCACAATAGCAGGGACGGTGAGGGCAATGAGCGTCGCGATGGCTAAGAAACTGACGATTGTAATAATAAGCTGAACATATTTTTTCATGATGACTCCTATTTAAGGTCGGTGCCCGATTGTGTGAAGTTAATAAGTGCGCTGGTGAGATCCTCAATAACGCTGGTGTTGAGCGAGTAAGTAATAAATTGCCCATGTTTTTCAGAGCTTATGAGTCCTGCTCGCTTCAGGATATCAAGATGTTTGCTGATTGAAGGCTTGGACATATCAAAGTTGTCCGCAATTTCACCAGCGTTCATATCACCTTTGCGCAGGAGAGTTAGAATGCCCCTGCGTGTTGGATCGGAAAGTGCTGTCCATGTGTCTTTCACGATGTGCTCCGGTCTTTAAATTTGAGATCCTCTTTGCTCCAATAGTTAGATATTTAACTATTTGGCTAAATAATAGGGGCACCGAGATGGTTTGTCAAATAGTTTTTTGAAAAACAGCCCACCGAAGTGAGCTGTTAAGCGTTTCCCTTGTGTTTTTGCTTAGCGCGAGAGGGTCTATTGCT
>CALLZE010000047.1 GCA_937858655.1 uncultured Coriobacteriales bacterium | reverse complement strand
CCAAACGCAACAACAACATACTCAGCGTCATCGGTGAGATACATCTCTGCGCGCTGTTCTTTATCTTTAATAACCTCATAGCGTTGAAAGCGAGCGCGATTGGTATCTTCGAGCTCTTCTGGCTTGAGATAGAGCGAGTTGACCACGTTCTTTTTACGCTGCATTTTCGTGCCCGTGAGCGCCCATGGCTTTTCGTTATGCTCTGATTTCTCAGGAGGAAGAGCGACTGGCTCCATCATCTGACCGAGCATACCATCGCCCAAGATGAGAACCGGCGTACGATAGCGCTCAGCCACATCAAAAGCGTTATATACTTCATCAGCCATTTCCTGCACCGTTGAGGGAGCGAGAACAATCATATGAAAGTCGCCGTGACCAGCGGCTCGCGTTGCTTGCCAATAATCGCTCTGAGCTGGTTGGATGCCGCCGAGGCCAGGACCTCCACGAGTAATGTTTACGATAACGGCCGGCAAATCGGCACCCGCGATATACGAAATACCCTCAGACTTGAGAGAAATGCCCGGTGAAGACGATGAAGTCATCACGCGCGCTCCCGTTGCCGAAGCGCCGTATACCATGTTAATGGCCGCGATTTCGCTTTCGGCCTGAAGATACACGCGGTCAAGTTTTGGCATGCGCTTTGACATGTATGCCGCTAACTCAGTTTGTGGCGTAATAGGGTATCCAAAGAAGCACTGGCAGCCCGCGCGCAGTGCCGCTTCTGCGATTGCTTCATTGCCCTTCATTAATACTTTTTCGCTGCTCATGTCTACTCCTTCACTACCGTGATTGCAACATCAGGGCACATCGTGGCACAGAAGGTACAAGCGGTGCATTTTGACTCATCAAAAAGAACTGCGGGGCGATAGCCTTTTGCCGTGAGTTTATGCTCATCGAGCTTAAGAATGTGCTGTGGACATACGTCAACACAGAGCCCGCACCCTTTGCAATACGTCTCATCAATAATTACTTTTGACATGAAATTGTCCTTCCCTAACCGCCAAGGATCGATGAATCTGCATCCCAAGGGGTCTGAACGTGTATCTTTATAGGATACAAAGCGCTCTCACCGAGTGGAGTGTTTTCTACGTCAGAGGCGCAAGATACAAGGTTATCGGGAATTGTTGTACACAAAAGAGGGAGATTATCTGCCTTTGATACCGCCTGTGCATACACAAAACCACGCTCAATATCATCGAGGGTCGTTTGCGCGTGTAGGTGCGAGTTATTAATGAGCCCCTGAAGCGTTAGGCCACATGCAGCCTCAATTTCTGAAAGCACCTCGAGAGTATCCTCAGGCGTTTGCGTAAGATTACGGAAATAGTTTATGACCCCAAGCATTTGATAATCAATATGTTCAAAATACTCGTGGTACCGTCCAAGTGCTGTAGCTCCCGCGTCATCTCCACCTACGTCAAAGAGTACATAATCAGCATCAAAGGCTTCTTCAAAAACCGAATATACTTGCGCAGAAAGTGAAGGGGTATCGAGAGCTGTACGCGCAAAGTTGGGCCCGATAATCTGTATGCCGGCCTCTTGCAACGCTGGCGCATAATCAGAACTACGAAAATACGGATTCACAATGTCGAGGTCAACAATGGCAACACGCTTGCCAGCTTCT
>CALLZE010000046.1 GCA_937858655.1 uncultured Coriobacteriales bacterium | reverse complement strand
GCCGCTCACGCGTGAAGAGCATGTTCAGAACGTTGATGACACGGGCGACTTGGGCTCGACGGGCCTCACCGGAGTTATTCCAGCCGTGGGCGAAAACAAAGATCTCGATTTGCCTTCATCGTATTTTGAGCCCGGTGCCCAAGATATTGATCACAAGTAGGATATGCGCTTTATTTAAACGAAAAATCACATGAAAAAAGGCTGCTTTTGGGCAGCCTTTTTTCATAACACAACTACTACAACGGAAAGGAGATGAAAATGAGCACTACTGTTCCTATCAAGAACACAAATAGCATATCTAGGGGGTCGGACACGAACTATTATTAAGAAATCAAAATTCTTTGCGTCCGATCCTCGTGTTTTAATTGGGGGAGTAGGTCAGTCCAATGAATCAGCTTGATTTTTTGAGGGGATAAGGTTTGATGTTTGGTGCAGTAATTGGCGACATTGTGGGCTCGCGTTTTGAATTTGATAATCATCGGAGTAAGCAGTTCGAGATGTTTGCACCCGCGTGTTTTGCAACAGATGACACCTATATGACATGTGCCATTGCTCAAGCAATTATGCGTACTTGTGCACATATTCCCATGGGGTCATCAGGCTACGATTTCGAATTCCACAATATGCTTGCTCATAACGCCGTCATAAGCCTGAGAGACTTTGGGCAGCGATACCCTAATGTAGGGTATGGCGAAATGTTCAAGGAATGGCTACATTCGTCTAGTCCACGCCCCTACAATAGTTTTGGTAATGGCGCAGCAATGCGCATTAGCCCCATCGGTTTCGCAGCTTCAAGTGAAGAGGCCGTAATGGATATGGCTAAAACCGTAACTCAAGTCACTCACAATCATGCAGAAGGTATCAAAGGGGCGCAAGCTGTTGCGTCGACAATTTATTTGGCAAGACGTGGCGCGCTTAAATCGGAGATACGAGAATACGTTGCTCGACATTTTTATAATCTAGATTTTCAAATTGATGACATAAGACTTTCCTACAAGTTCAGCGAATCATGCCAAACGACTGTGCCTCAGGCAATTGAGTGCTTTTTGGAGTCGTATTCTTTTGAGGATTCTATTAGACTTGCCATATCTTTGGGCGGCGATAGTGACACCTTGGCAGCAATTACAGGAAGCATGGCCCAAGCTTACTATGGAATTCCATGCGCCATGATCAATTCCGCAATGACTTATTTGGATGACGAGTTGAGGGGGCTGTGGCAAGATTGGCAAAAAGTATTTTATGAGGATTTGCGTCCTAGAAAAGTTTTTGTTAAATATCTTGGCAAACTGAAAATGTTGAAGGAACTTGGCGATTTTTATTTAGAGCGCTCAGTTCACAATTCCCTTTACGGTGTTCAAATCGAGTCGGAAGTTGTTTGTGATGAGTTTTGTGCCGAACTTGAGAATGAAATACGTCAGTTTTTCTGGCAATGGCCAGAATTGAAGGAACAAAAGGGCTACGAGCGACTATACGATGTTCAAAACTCACCACATACCGCAAGACAAACGTTGAGGCGAGGTATTCAGGACGGATCGTTGGAAAAATGGCTTTTGGAAATTGCTGGAACTGATATTCTGTAAATAGCAACCGAATGGTTTTGGGTTTTGGAGGAACGATGTCCTATCAGACGGCTCTCACGGTTAAAGAAGCAATAAACGATATTGATGCAAAGCGCTATTTGCTTCCCTCAATTCAACGTGAATTTGTGTGGAGCACCGTGCAGATTGAGCAATTGTTCGACAGCTTGATGCAGGGTTATCCAATAAATGCGTTTCTTTTTTGGAAGGTTCCCAAAGAGAAGACCTCAGACTTTCAATTCTATGAGTTTTTGCGTGACTATCATCAACACTCAAATCGCCATAACGTCAAAGCAAACACTAATGGGGCGGGAGATATAATGGCCGTCCTTGATGGCCAACAAAGGCTTACGTCGTTGTATATTGGCTTGAAGGGTTCATATTCTTACAAAATGCCTCATAGGCGTATAGGCAGAGCTGAGTCATATCCTCACAGGAGGATGTACCTCAATATTTTGAAACCATCAAATGACTCTGGCAAAAGATATCAATTTTACTTTTTAACTGAAGCCCAGGCTGAGAATCATACCGAGGATGCACTTTGGTTTGAAGTCGGGAAGATATTGAATTTCAATGCCGTGTACGAGGTGTCTCAGTATTTGGCTGATTTGGGGCTTGCGCCCATTCCCGGTCAGCCATTAACCGAAGAAATGAAGTTTGCTTCAGAGGCGTTACAACAGCTTTTCGACATCGTTCATAAAGAGCCGACCATTAGTTACTATCTTGAAACAAGCACTGAACTTGATAAAGTGCTCAATATTTTTATTCGGGTAAATAGCGGCGGAACGACGCTGAGCTATTCGGATCTTTTGCTTTCTTTTGCTTCGGCGCAGTGGGAAAAACGTGACGCACGTGAAGAAATTTTGAAGCTTGTTGATTGCCTTAACGAAATTGGTCTTGGCTTTAATGTCAATAAAGATTTTGTCTTAAAGTCAGCTCTCGTCTTGAGCGATTTTTCAGATATATCATTTAAGGTCGACAATTTTAATAAAGCGCATATGCTTAGCATTGAGAAAGATTGGGAGAATATTTCCGATGTTTTAAGATTGGCCTTCAGACTCGTTGCTTCGTTTGGGTTTAGTCGAGAAAATATTTCTTCGAACAGTCTTGTAATACCTATTGCATATTATCTAAAGGCGACAGATAGAAAAGAGAACTTCATTACAAGTTCAAAATATTTGTCCGAGCGAAAAACAATAAAAAAGTGGTTTGTGGCAGCTTTGCTGCATCACATTTTTAGCTTTGCAACTGATCAAGCCCTGTCTGCCATAAGGGGCATAATTCATGAAAAAGCTGAAAAGAGTGATAGTTTTCCCTTTGCCGAAATTACTGAGAAGTTCCGTGGAACAGCAAGAGATATCATTTTTGATAGTGACGAGGTTGAGAATCTGCTTCAGACTCGATATGAGAGCGGGGATACGCTTGTAATATTGTCAATGCTGTACCCTTGGGCAAATTTACGTAACAATTTCCATGTTGACCATATCTTTCCTAAAAGCTTGTTTTCAAGGTCTGCTCTCGCTCGACGTGGAATTGAAGGAGAGCAAGCGGAAGATTTTATCAGAAAGAGTGGTTCTCTCGCAAATTTG
>CALLZE010000045.1 GCA_937858655.1 uncultured Coriobacteriales bacterium | reverse complement strand
TTTTACAAAGGTATAGAGAAAAATGTATGACTGGTCGCCAATATGCGATGACACAATAGAGCGCAACACTTCTGGCTCGCGTACCATGGACGTGCGTCTAGTGACAAAGTGCACGCTTGGAAATTGTGAAGCAAGCGCGCGGGCAACCGACTCGGCAGTATCGCCGATAGAGTCAGAAAGAACATGCAAAGTTATTTGCGGTTTTTGCAAAAGAGCTCAACAAAAATATTGAGCAGCGCAAGGCGATTTTTGCGAACAGCTTCGTTCTCATCCATAATCATAACACCGTCAAAAAACGCATCGACCGGTTCTTTGAGTTGAGCATAGCGCGTGAGCGCTTCGTGGTATGAACCGCTTGATACAAGCGCCTTAATGTCGGCACGAGCTTGTGAAAGAGCCGTCACAACATGCCTTTCGACATCTTCAAGAAGCGCTTCGTTAACATTAGTACCAACCGAAGTATCACTCAAATTTTTAGCCCTCTTGTAAGCTGCAGAAAGTGATTCGATGTCACTGCCTTCATTATGGAAAGCTTGCAGCGCACTGCAGCGTGCAAAAATATCATGCGGGAAGGTATTCGATACCGCCAAAACAGCACAGATGACCTCAGATGATATTCCAGAATCTTTCAGCATAGATTCAAGACGCGCAATAAAGAAAGCCTTAATATCTGATTCAACTGACGAACGGTCAAATGAAATATCGCTCAAATTGTCGAGAGCTTGAGATATGAGTTCATCAAGGTTGATTGCAATACCCTTTAAGGCAATCTGCAAAATGCCAATAGCACCACGACGAAGCGCAAAGGGGTCTGATGTGCCTTTGGGAGCCTTGCCCGCGGCAAAAATACCCGCAATAGTGTCAATTTTATCCGCTACAGCAACAATCTGACCGACCGCTGAATCAGGAATTGCGTCTTGAGCAAAACGGGGACGATAGTGTTGCGTAATCGCTTGCGCAACTTCAGGTGCTTCACCTTGAGCAGCAGCGTAGTAGCCACCCATAACACCCTGCACCTCAGTAAACTCAACAACCGCGTTCGTTACAAGGTCTGCCTTGGCGAAGTGAGTAGCACGCAAGGCATGCTCGGTTTCCTCTTTATTAAGGCCCGCAAACTGCGACAAATAAGCGGCGAGTTTCTCCATACGGGCAACTTTTTGCGCCGTGGTACCAAGCTTCTCCTGAAAGACAACATGCTCCAACTTCTCAAGCCATTGCTCAAGAGGGACCTTGCGGTCTTCATCATAAAAGAATGCGGCGTCTGCCAAACGTGCGCGGATAACGCGTTCGTGACCCTCAATAATTTGCGCGTTATAAGCATCATCACCATTTGAAACGACCAAAAAATGATTATCAAGTGTGCCGTCCGTGCGCTCGATAGCAAAATAGCGCTGGTGCTTACTCATGGCATATTCAAGAATCTCGCGAGGAACGCGCAAAAACTCTTCGTCAAACTTTCCCACCAAAACGGTGGGCCACTCCGTCAGGTTTATAACCTCTTCGAGTACGCCCTCATTAATGATTTCTTTTCCAAAAGGCTTGGCGCTCTCAACGATTCCCTCAAGAATCGTTTCTTTGCGCGCCGCCTGTGACACAACAACATATTTGTTCGCAAGTTTTTCAACATATTCACTTGGCTCGTCCAAGACAACCTCGCGATTGTCTAAGAATCGATATCCCTGGCTCACATTACCAGCAACAAGATGGCCAAATTTCACAGGGATTACCTCGGTGCCGAACAACGCCACTAACCAGCGAACAGGTCGAGCAAAACGCTCATCCCCGCTCCCCCAGCGCTGAGAACGCTTCCACTCAAGCGAGGTAATGAGGTCGCTCAAAAGCTGCGGAAGAATGTCGGCTGTGTTTGTGCCTTTTTGTTCTTTGACCGCGTAGAGATACTCAACACCATCAAGTTCACGCACTTCAAGGTCGCCAACTTCAACGCCCTTTGAACGGGCAAAGCCAGCGGCGGCAGGAGTTGGATTGCCGTTATCATCGAAAGCGAGATTTTTCGCGGGTCCTTTATATTCAAGAACACTATCTTCCTGCTGCTCAACGACGTCGCGCATCACAAAGGAAATGCGGCGAGGGGTCGAATAGAGAGTGAAGTCTCGATAATCAATGCGGGCATTTGAAAAGTTCTTCTTTATCAATGACGTTAATTGAATAAGTGCTTTATTGAGGGGAGCACTAGGGAGTTCTTCAGTACCGATTTCAAACAAAAAATCACGAGTGGTCATTAGTTTTCTCCCTTTGCTTCTTCATCATCGCTTGCGCCTATCAAATCTATGTAGGCAGCACAACATGCCTTCGCGAGAGTGCGCACACGCAAAATATAGCCTTGACGCTCTGTCACGCTAATGGCGCCACGCGCATCGAGCAAATTGAACGCGTGGCTGCACTTCAATACATAGTCATATGCTGGTAAAACGAATCCAGCCTCCAAAATTGACTGGCACTCTTTTTCATACATATTGAAGAGATTCAAAAGCATTGCGGTATCAGCGACTTCGAAGTTATAGGCACTATACTGCTGTTCATCGCGCAAAAATACATCTCCATAGGTCACTTCTTTACCATCAGGCGTACGCGTGTAGACGATATCGTAGACGCTGTTAACACCCTGAATATACATGACGAGACGCTCAAGTCCGTAGGTTATTTCTGAGGGAACAGGTCGGCACTCAAAACCGCCAACTTGCTGGAAGTAAGTAAACTGCGTGACCTCCATGCCATTAAGCCATACTTCCCATCCAAGGCCCCACGCACCAAGCGTAGGAGACTCCCAGTCATCCTCAACAAGACGCATATCATGATGAGATGGGTCAATACCAATTTCACGCAGTGAATCAAAATAAAGGTCCAAGACGTTTTCAGGACTTGGCTTCAAAATTACTTGGAATTGATAGTAGTGCTGCAGACGATTGGGATTCTCGCCGTAGCGGCCGTCAGAGGGACGACGGCAGGGCTGAACATAAGCGGTCTTCCATTCTTCAGGTCCGAGGGTTCGAAGAGTTGTTGCGGGATGAAACGTACCAGCACCAACTTCGGTGTCAAATGGTTGCAAAACAACGCATCCTTGACGCGCCCAATACGTTTGCAACGACAAAATGACATCCTGAAATGTCTGAACAGCCATAATGAAATTCTCCTCATAGATGCTTTTATGAAATGAAATGCGTTTTCTCATTGTACCGTAAAGGTACGTCAGCTCGATACGTTTTTACGGCGCAATTTGCCAAAAAATTGGCAGTGATTTGAGTGTGGTGCCGTAGGTGTATTCAAAAAAAGATTTTAGAATGTGCGTGCAATCATCAAGCACGGATTTATCAATGGCAGTTTGCGCAATCTCATTAAAAGTCGCCATCATCAAAAAGTGTATCCATGAAAATAATTCTGGATTCACTTCGAAAGCGCCAAGATGCTCAGCGCAGACCTCGCATACTGCGCCACCTGCACCATGTGACCAAGCAGTAAGCGGTAACTCCTCAAAACACGATGCGCACACCTCAAGCGTAGGTCGGTACCCCTGAAGAGCCAATGCCTTAACGAAGTACGCAGCAACAAGGGCATAACTTGCCTCGGCCGGATGTGTTTCTAAAGCATCAAAGGCAGCGTGTGTTAAAGCAAAAAAACGCTCATGGGGGTTTTCGGGGGCCGATGTTTTGAGCGCCAATTCTGCCACAACGCTTGCGGCAAGCAAAGAATCGTATGACGTCGTGAGTTTTTTGCGCGCCTTTTCGATAGTTGATTCCGTAATAATATTGAGGCTTTTTCCTTGAGCAAATAAAATTTTCTGCTCAGAGAAAAGTTCAGCCTTCCCTACCGTTTTCGACTTAGGATTGCGCGCCCCTTTAAGGACGCCCTGAACAAGACCACCATCATCGGAAAGAATGGTCAAAATGACATCAGTCTCGCCCAACTTTGTTTTTTTTAGAACAATCCCCGTGAGGGAAAACGTAGCGCCCACCGTAATCCCTAGAGCCCTTCTCCGTAGCCGAAGCGCTTAATCTGTGAAGCATCTTTGCGCCAGCCCTTTTTTACTTTTACGCGCAAGTCAAGATGAACGCGCGTACCAAGCAAATGCTCAAGGTCTTCGCGAGCCGTGCTGCCGATCTCTTTTATGACGCTTCCGCCTTTGCCAATAATGATGCCTTTTTGCGAATCACGCTCAACAAAAATCGTCGCAAATATTTTTGTCACATCATTTCTTTTGTCATAAGAGAAATCATCAATCTGAACGCCTACAGCGTGAGGAACTTCATCAAAGGTGCGCGTCAGCACTTTCTCACGAATAAACTCAGCAATCATAACCTCAACAGGCTGATCGGTTTCCATGTCTGAGGGAAACCACTGAGGGCCTTCAGGCAGGTACTTTTCGACTTCGCATAAAAACCCTTCTAAAAGTAC